>PMIJ01000232.1 GCA_003157015.1 Bacteroidales bacterium | reverse complement strand
TTAATTATTTACGGAAGAAAAAGTAAAAAGTAAAAAGGTAAAAGTTTTCTTAAAGACAAAAGACAAAAGTCACAAGATAAAAGTAAAAAGTAAAAAGGTAAAAGTTTTCTTAAAGACAAAAGACAAAAGTCACAAGATAAAAGTAAAAAGTAAAAAGGTAAAAGTATGGATCAAGATAAAAGACAAAAGTAAAAAGTAAAAAGGTAAAAGGAGAAAGTATGGTTAAAGATAAAATTCAAGGTTATAAATTAGTTATATATTTTTGCATACTTATTGTAATTAAATCTTTTACCTTTTCCCAATTCATCGACATAAGCATTCGCGGATCTTCTTCAGTATCTGCGTCTTCAAAATAGGTCAGACTTTTTAATACAAGAATTTCAGAAGCATCATTATATTTGAGTTTATAAAACCCAAGCATTTCTTCTAAATTATAAATTTGTAATAAAAAATTCAGGTCAACAAAGTCTTTCTTAGTTCCTCTCCCTGTAATAGCAGCCAACTTCATTGCAGCTAGGTCTTTAGTCCCTGCCAACCGCAGATTGTCTTCAATAATTGTTTCCCCCAGCCATGGATAATGATAGTTTACCAAATCAACTTTTATTCCGTCAATCAAATATATGTTTATGTTTTTTGTTTTTTTCAATACTGTTATTGAACCTATTTTGTTTAATATTTTGTCGATTTCAAATTCATCAGTGTCTAAAATGCCAAACATATCTATATCAATAGAGCTCCGATGGCCAATTTGCAAAGCTAAAGAAGTGCCCCCAACTAATCTGAGTTCTTTAAACTCGTCAGTTTGCATTAATTTTCTTAAAAGTTCCAGTGTTCCGGATTCAATTGTCTGGTAGCGTAACATAAAAATTTCTCTTTGGGAATTTTAGACAGTACCGATATGAAAGATATCGATTTTTTAT
The DNA here is from genome assembly GCA_003157015.1 of Bacteroidales bacterium. Lineage (GTDB taxonomy): Bacteria > Bacteroidota > Bacteroidia > Bacteroidales > VadinHA17 > LD21. Next base: position 17,278 of record PMIJ01000232.1, on the reverse strand, counting down.
CCAAATCTTTCAATTGTATTACAATTTGGGCAATTTCCTCGATTCCATAGTATTTATATATAAGAACCCAATCTTTTAATAGCCCATACTCTAAAACCCTATGTATCAACCATTTTTTATTTTTATTAAAATTAATTCTCTCTCTGTCAACATCCCAAAAGAGATGAGGAGAAAGTTGCATTATATTAATATCTGAAATGCTTTTTGTGTTATTCATCGGTTTATTCAAGGGTCTGAGTTAAGGTTCAACGATGTCTAAAATTTTGAGGTGTGGCGCAGGGCTCAGGGCAAAAGTAAAAAGGTAAAAGGTAAAAGTATCGATCAAGACAAAAGACAAAAGTCACAAGATAAAAGTAAAAAGTAAAAAGGTAAAAGGAGGTTAAAGATGTCTGTTTTACGTTTGACTTCGTCGAGCTCGTCCCGGTGAAGCGGGACTCGGTTCGAGTTTTGAGGCTCAGAGCTCAGAGCGCCGGGCAAAGGGCTCAGGGCGCAAAATAAAGAGCGCCGAGGGCAGCTCAAAGAGCCCGGAGACCGTTTCGGGTTGAGAGTTTCGTTTAAAGTTCAAAGCGGTTATTGGTATATTCTTTTAATTTCGTCCAGATAACTGATAATTTTATGACTTCTTCGGGTAGCAGGTTTAGTTCTTCAGTCAGCATATTTGTATTCCTGTTTGATTGATTGTTCTGAAAAGCATCGAATCTTTCATATACTGATTATCCAGAACCACATCAATCTTTTGCTCACCGATAAGCTGAATAAGTTCGGTTATAAATTCGATTTTTGAACGTATTTTCAGATGCTCATTGTTTGGATTGCGGATGAACAGATCAATATCACCTCCCCGTTTATGGTCATTGGTCCGGGAACCGAACAAAAAAACCTGAACATTTGCTCCAAAATGATGACCGGCAACAGTTTTAATACTTTCTATTTCAAATTCGCTCAATCGCATGCGCAAAGATAAAAGACAAAAGTATAAAGACAAAAGTAAAAAGTAAAAAGGTAAAAGTTTTCTTAAAGATAAAAGACAAAAGGCAAAAGACAAAAGTATGGATCAAGTCAAAAGACAGGACCGAGCGTTTAAAATTTGCCCGGTGGGCAAATTTAGTGAAGGGGACAGCATGCAGGGGTGGATAAAGACAAAAGTGTTGTTAAAGATAAGTGTTTCACGTTGAGGATTGAGTGTTGAACCTTTAACGAGTGATTCGTTTTATATCTTTTTGAATTCTTCGAAGAAGGTTTTTTTATTCATTTTTAAATGCCGCAGAACCTGCTTCACAATAAATTCCGGAATGGGATCAATATGAGTTTGTATTGTGATTGGCCTATCCATACCGGACTTAGACCATTTTTCATGACCACCTCTACCCCTTGTGTCCTTTATAAGGTTTAGTCCTTGGTTTTCAAGAAATTTGCGGAACTCTTTTACGGGAATGTTTGACAATTTCGATGTTGACATTCCGACCCTATTTTAGATGAAACAAGGCAATCCTACCTCCTGGTGGTAAGTATTTACGGGATATTTGTCAAATATCTCAGATACATATTCATTGTCTTTAATTACAGAGGTAATACTTGGCGCTATGACCTTCTTTGGTCTTTGGGCCGACCCTTTCAATTTCCACCCTAAGCCAGTTAAAACCTTACCCAATGTTTTCTTTTTAAGTGTATAATCAACAAAATCTTCAAAAACTATTTCAAAAGATTTCCTTGCTTCTTCGAATATATTTCCATATCCGGTTAAATCCAAATGAGGCGAATAAATGAAGTGAATCTTATTTTCATCCTCAAAATGAAAAAGCAGAAGCTTAACCTTAACACTTGCTGACTTATTCTGGTATTTTCCCTCAAAAATATATTGTGCCATATTACTTATTAATTAATTACAAAGTTAATCAAAAATTGATTGTGTCGAATTAATCGTTTCGTGTTTCGAATTGGACAAGTGCCGATCAAGACAAAAGACAGGACCGAGCGTTAAAAACTTGCCCGGTGGGCAAGTTTAGCGAAGGGGACGGATTGCAGAGGGGGGAAAAGATAAAAGTATTCCTAAAGATAAAAGACAAAAGTAAAAAGTAAAAAGGTAAAAGGCAAAAGTTTTCTTAAAGATAAAAGACAAAAGGCAAAAGACAAAAGTATCGATCAAGACAAAAGTAAAAAGATAAAAGTAAAAAAGGAGAGTTGAGTTTATTCCCGTGATTTTTGGACAATGGAACCGAGGATATTCTTAAGCTCACCTGATTCTTTAATTAAATAGTCAAGCTCTGACCCATTTATTTCTTTTACAGTTCTTCTAATTATTCTTAGCCAATAGTTTGATTCTCTCATTTCTCGAAGTGAGATTCTAACTTTATTTGAAAAATCTGCTTTTGATGATCCAGATTGAGACTCCTCGTAATTAGCCCCAGCAGAGCAAGCACTTTTTGACAATTGAGTACGAATAGTTTTGTTTTCAGGTGAGTATGGTAGCGTTTTCAAAAATTCAATAACTCTAACCGCAAATTCAAAGAGCCTTTCACATAAATCATTCTTCTTTTCTTCCACTTTTGTCTTTTTACTTTTGTCTTTTGTCTTTTATTTCATAAATGACACTCATTTCCGCCAGTTCCTGTCCGATCTTGTTAATACCATACAGAATTCTCCGGCTTTGTTTCTCGGATGGTCTTTTATGACCTCTCACATATTGAGATAAAAGAGTAGGATTCATGCCGATCTTTTCAGCAAGAACTTTGGAGTTTATCACCTTATAGTATTGAAAAAACTGCTTAAAATCTATTTCATAGTAAATCTGTTGAGTGCCATGATTTTTGTCGTCAAAATAAAAAGAGAAAGCTTCATTGGCATTATCGAGCAATTCATTCACTGTGGCTCCAGTTGTAAATACCGGATAGTCTTCTGAATAAGCAGAAAATCCGGTTTTTGTCTTTTCAATTATAACCACTATCTTCTTTTTTGTTGCCATACCTGATGATCTTTACTTCAAACCCGCATCCTTCCGGATTTTCTTTTCCATTCCTTTACCCATTTCGTGTGATCCATGATCAGGGAAAATTATTCTTCTTTTCTTCCACTTCTATCTTTTGCCACCTCTGCAATCCGTCCCCTTCGCTAAACTTGCCCACCGGGCAAGTTTTTAACGCTCGGTCCTGTCTTGTGACTTTTGTCTTTTATCTTACAACCTGACAAACTTCCGTCTGGTCAGTCACATATTAAAAAGTGTCTGACTAGCTCATTTCGTCTTTGTTTGCAGCAGTTTCAGATAAAATCTGAATCGCAACAATTTATATTATCATTTACCGGTCAATCCGGCTTTCTTTGTCAGTTTTTTATCACCCAATCTCCTCCTCTCCGATTCTCCCATTCCCCCATTCTCCTCTTCATCCAGTCTCTGAGGTTTTCTGTTTCTTCGTCTCCCCATCGCCCAATCTCCTCCTCTCCGATTCTCCCATTCCCAGTCTCTGAGGCTCTCTGTTTCTTCTTCTCCCCCTCACCCAATCTCCTCCACTCCCAGTCTCCTCTTAATCACTTCGTTTCTTCGTCTCCCCCTCACCCAGTCTCCCATTCTTCCATTCATATCCCAGAAGAAACAGAATGATGCAATATTAATTTACTCTCCTCACTGTTCCATAATGGTAGCAAATCGGCAGGTTTTACTTTTAAAAGATGATTTTCTGCCTCATCGGGATGAAGCACAACATAACTTACCTTTCGTCCAACTAATTCCTCAGCCTGCATCACTTTCCTTGCAAGGTATTCCCTATCGATGTTTTCACCTACCAGGATAAGATCTATTACGGGACTATCCTTACCGCGGGCAAAATCACCGGTGAGATAAATGCAAATCAGGTTTCCCAAACGATGAATTACTTTTTCGATTACACGATCAATACCGGCTTCTTTCATAATGATACTATGAATATCGCCAAACAAGGGATGATCGGGATTTGCCTGGTAGACTTTTTTATTGCCATCACGCAGTGAGTGTAAAAGTCCTGCATCCTCAAACCGGTTCAACTCAATACGGATAGCATTTGAAGATTCACCGAATTCAGTTTCCAGACCACGTAGATGGGCAGTGGTTCTGCTGTTAAGGAAAAACTTCCTTAGGAGCTTTATCCTTGTTTCAGAAGTGATTAGGGCATTAATCATCAGGATTGGTTCGGATTAATGAGTAACAAATTTACTCGTTATTTCGGATTATGCAAATTTGGTGTGGAATAATTTATGGAAATTTGTGGTTAGAAGGGATCAGAGATCAGAGAACAGAGATCAGGGATCGGGCATCAGGCATCGGGCATCGGGCGTCAGGCATCTGGCAGCAGCATTAAATTCCCGTCGCCTGTCGCCTCACGCCTCTCGCCAGTTACCTCACGCCGCATACCGAAGAGCGTCTTCACATCATCTGCCCCATTCTGGTAGTAAGTTCATCAAGAGACACAACATCAATGCCTTTTCCGGCAGGATATCCTTCTTCGACAGGAGATACAATAAATGTAAATTCAGGTTTCAGATCGTGAATTGCCGAAAATGTACCTTTCGACAAAGCAGGCGCTTTCGATGCTTTACATTCAATGGCGATAAAACCTTTTGGCAGCATAACCAGAAAATCAATTTCAGAACCGTGATTTGTTCTGTAGAACCTGATATCCGTCCCGGGAAAATGTCCCTTCAGGTTCGCCAGAACAATACCTTCCCATAAACTGCCGAGAACAGGATGTCCGGTCAGTTGAGTAAAATCTTTTAACCCAAGGAGAGCTGTTAAGATACCAGAGTCATTAATATAGACTTTTGGTGACTTAATAAGTCTCTTCCCTGTATTTGTTATGTGTGGGGGAACAATCTCAACCATAAATGTTGATTGCAGAAGATCGATATAGTTTTTAACAGTAGTATTACTGACACCAAGCGAATTCCCCAAAGAAGAGTAGTTCACCGTCTGTCCGTTTAAATTCGCCATCATTTGCCACAACCTGCGTACCTGACAAGAGTTGATTTACCGCATTGTCGTGGTCCGGTCAGCGCCACTACAGGAAAATGTCTGAGACTTTCATTTATTTCAGCTGTTAATTTTCTTTTTACAAGTTCCATTTAGCAATTATTTTACCGTGTAAATTTAAACATAAGTTTTTAATATGCACGGTTAATGGGTATGGATTATGGAGGAATCAGGGATCAGTGATCAGGAATCAGTGATCAGAGATCAGGGAACAGGGATCAGGGATTTGGAAAAAGGGTGAATTTATTTTAATAAACCATCAACTTCTTCCCTTAGTTTTGGTAAGTTGTTAATCAAAATACTCCAAATGAGTTCATCCGATATCTTATCATAACCGTGAACAATTCTATTTCTTGTTCCGATAATTTTTTGAGCATTCTCCAGCTTAAAATTTTTGTCCTTCTTCAGGATCCGGCTAACAGCCTCTCCAATTATTTCAATGTTTCTTTCGACTGCTCTTTTTGTTTTTGTATCAATCAGATAATCAGCATATCTTTTAGGTTTGTCTTCATAATAACTATCTATCTCCCTGATAGATTGGAGAACATCATAAAGCCAGGTCTTAATTTCATTATCCATAAAGGAGTTGCTTTGAAGAATCGATCGATTTACGAAAATATGGGTTATTAATTGCCTTATCCTCAAGAAGGTCTACGTTTCGTTTCAGAATATTCTCCAAAGAATATTTCAGATCGAAGTAGTTATCTGCATAATCATAAACATCAAAATCCCGAAAATCAACAATAAAATCAATGTCACTATTCTTTTTAAATTTTTCGGAAAGAACTGATCCGAAAACGAAAAGTTTAGCAACTTTATGTTTGGAACATAAATCATGTATCTTATCAATGTTCTGGTCAATGATATTCATGGATCAAAAATACTATATTTCTTTAATTCCGGCAAGGGGGGAACAGAGATCAGAGATCAGGGATCAGAAAACAGGGAGCAGGGATCAGGAATCAGGAATCAGGGATCAGAAAACAGGGATCAGGGAGTAGGGATCAGGAATCAGGAATCAGAGATCAGTGACCAGGGATGAGGTGTAAGAAATAATTGGATATAAATCAGAATTTGAAAAAAATTCATTCAGAAGGTATTTTGTCCCTGGGGTGCAATAATTTGCAACCATAATAAATTCGCTGCTTAATTAATAATTTTAATCATTGTAATATGAAAACACATAAGGATCTTAATGTTTGGAAGGAAAGTATACTCCTTGTAACTCTTATTTATGAAAAAACAAAATCATTCCCAAAAGATGAATTGTTCGGATTGACTTCACAAATCAGACGTTCCGCAATTTCAATTCCTTCAAATATATCTGAAGGAGCTGCACGAGAATCAAATAAAGAGTTTATCAGGTTCTTATTTATTGCCCAAGGGTCTGTTTCTGAATTAGACACGCAACTTCTAATAGCAAATAACCTGGATTTTCTTACAAATACAGATTATGCTCAGATTGATGAAAGAATCATCTCCATAAGGAAAATGTTAGCAGGATTAATAAAATTCCGCAAAGGAAGAACGAATGAGAAGTAAACCTAATCATTAATTTCTCTCCCCTGATCACTGATCTCTGTTTTCTGATTTCTTTTGCCTTCTATTTCCTGATCTCTGATCCCTGATTTCTGATCTCTTGCATCTTTTAATTCCACTCACCCCATGCCGAACGCCTCGCACCGCACACCGGTTGCCGCACACCGCACACCTTTCCCACCGCTTCGTCAATAATCAAATTATTCTCGTTCCTTAATCGTTAATAAATATTATATTTGTAAGTTAAGTGCATAAATTACTGTTTGTAGCTTTTAGATTGTTAAGGGTCAAATAAAGAAATATGAAAAACCTGGCGGAATGAAAAAGATATTATTTTTTTTACTGGTACTATTTTGCATTCCTTTTCAGATTTTTGGAATTAATGGTCTTGGCACATACGCATCACCATTTAACGGACCGTTGACTACAGATATGAACTGGAGCGGGACAATATATGTTAACGGTGATGTGGTGGTATCGGGTTATACTTTGACTGTTTCAACAGGTGCAACAGTTATTTTCGTTAGTGCAGGAGCCAATCTTATTATAACTGGAACAGGAGTATTAACAGCATCCGGATCTGCAGGAAGCATGATAAGATTTACTGCTGATTTCAATAATAATGGAATTTATGGAGAAGCAGGTGAAACCTGGGGCCATATCTCCTTTCAAAGCATGACCTCCGGTTTTACAACACCATCGACTATAAATTATTGTATAATTGAATATGGGCAAAAGAATGCCAGTCCTTTTAATGTAGATGCAACTGGTGGTGGAATTTATACAGAATTCTCATTTCTGACAGTTTCTAATTCAGTTATCAGGAATAATTTTGCTGGTTATGGTGGGGGAATATTTGTTACAAAAAGCAATCCTCATCTTTTTAATTGCACTATCAGTAATAATACTGCTGGCACGACTGGGGGAGGTATGCTTTTTTATATCAGTTGTCCTTCAGTAGTTGAAAATTGTATCATTTACAAAAATACCTGTTCAGGTCCTGGAGGTGCAGGTGGAGTTTTTGCAGGATATGAAGTTGGCAATTTGTTATTTTATAATTGTGATATTGTATCAAATACATCTACAAATAATAGCGGTAATAACATTAGATTATATTCAAATAGTGCTGCTCCATATCCAAAATTTCAAAATTGTATTATTTGGGGAAGTGATAGTTGGATTCAATATATCAGTTCGCCAAAATTAGCTTCCAACTTTACAAATTGTGGTTTACAGAGTGATGCAGCCAGCTATACTGCATGCATTAATTTAAATGGAAATAACATTGATCCAGCTGGTCCTAATTTTTATAATGTTACAAGTGGATCAGAAGATTATGAAATAAAATACATATCTCCGTGTCGTGATGCAGGTATTTCCACTGGCGCCCCATTAACTGATTATCTTGGAAATGGACGTGTAGGTCCTTATGATATCGGAGCTTACGAAGATCAATATAATACCTGGAAAACAACAGCATCTTCCTCTTCCTGGAGTAATGCCGGTAACTGGACTTTGGGGATTCCGATTTCCTTATTACAAGATGTTATTATCCCTAACGGAGCAGCATTTTATCCGACAGGTAATCCAACACAGAGGTTCACACTTGGCACCGGGAAAATGATGATTCTTAATCCCGGAGCTCAACTTTCACTGGGAGTCCTTACAAATACATCAGGAACTTTACGCCTTTTATCAGATGCAAATGGGATAGCTTCTTTAAATATGGGTGGTTATGTGGATAATGGGAATGATGATATACAACTTTATCTTGAAGGAAATACAAACGGAACATTATGGCATTATGTCTCTCCTCCTTTCACTTCTTTATCAGCCACCACTCTTGGTTCATCAAACTCCAGCATCGCAAAATACGAAGAAAATCTTATCTCAAATAATATGAACAATGGCTGGGTAACATATAATGGCTACCATTATGATATTACATTGACCCCGGCGGCGTGGGTTCAGGCCGGACTTAATTGGCCTACATTGTATGCCGGAAGCGGGTATAACTATTTTTCTACCGCAAATAAGACTTATGATCTCCAAGGAACAGTTAATGTTAGTGACGTGCCTGTAAATCTGGTATTTAATTCCGGCGGTTTTACTGCAAATCAAAATGAACAGGGCTTTAACCTGATTGGAAATCCTTTTACCTGCGGTCTGGACTGGGATGGAGTTGTCAGTGCAAATTCTACCATATTTAATGTTAACAATGTCGAGACAACGATCTATTTCAGATTAAATGGTGTTACTATTTATTATAATAATGGTTTTACTGTTCCAAATACCTATAATACGGATGGCAGCTTACTTCCACCAATGCAGGGGTTTTTTATTAAAACTAATGCCAATGTTACTTTAAATCTGCCTGCCTCAGCAAAAACTCATACAGCCAATAAGAGATATAAAGGAAACTCGACTGCTCCCCATATAAGACTTCAGTATGAAAATTCCGTCAAATCTGATCAGACTGTAATATATTTTGATGAAAAAGCAACCTTAGGTTTCGATAAAATGCTTGACGGTCGCAAAGCTTTCTTAACAAACAGCGACCCAAATATCTATTCGGTAATAGATGGAATTAATTATTCAATAAATGGAATCCCATTCCCTAAGGATTCGACTACAATTCCTTTAGTTGTCAATGCGACTTCCGATGGTTCATATGCAATAAAGGCGACTGAGCTGGTAGGTCTTGATTCCTATAAGGTTTTTTTAAATGATAAGAGCCAGAATCTAACCATAAATTTAGCTAATGATAGTTCATACATATTTAATGCAACAACCGGAACTTTAACTGACAGATTTACTCTGACTATAACCAATGTTCTAACAGCAATACCAGAAAACACAGTAAGTGTTAAGCCATTCAATATTTACTCATCAAATGGATTAGTAAATATCCAGACTCTCAGCGATATCTGGAACGGGAAACAGGGGGGTGTAAGAGTACTGGATATGACAGGAAGGGTTTTCACAACAGAAGACAATGTTGAGTTTTCGAAAGATAATTTGCTCCAGATACCAGTTAGGGCAGCGACAGGAATTTATATGGTTGAATTAAGGTCGGGGACGTTGAGGTATGTGGGGAAGGTGATGATCCGGTAAGCGGTGCGAGGTGTGCGGCAGGCGGTTTGTGGACTGAGCATTTTGCGTTTCAAGTTTCACGTTCAAAGTCTAACGAGCAACGAGCAACGAGCAACGAGCAACTTAGGATAATTTGCTAATTTTGAATTAAAAAGTATTTTTGTAACTTATTTGGTTAACTTTAATTGGTTGAAGTTGAACTCCCTTAAGAGAAAATGATCCCTAAAAAACGATATATAAAGCCTGAAATTAACCGTATTGAGCTTGATAACAGTATATCACTGGTTATGATGAGTGCTCCTATTGATCCACCACCACCACCATTCGGGAGTAATAAGAAAAACAGCGAACCTTTTGCGAGTCCATTCGGGGATAAGCCGTTTGGGTAGAAGCGCAGGGCGCAGAGCGCAGGGCTCAGGGGAAGAACGACATTCAGAAAAATTAGTTTGGGGGCGAAGGGCGCAGGGGAAGAACGAGATTTATATAAATCAGAGCACGGGATGGTGCTCTTTTTTGTTTATACAAAGTTGCTGGTTACTGGCCCTGTGAAATAAGGCTTAAGCCTAGGCTTTGCGCTATTTCACAGGGCTGGTTGCTGGTTCTGATTTTAACAAATAACGAATAACAAGTGTTAGTTATTCTGATCTCCTGGTTGCCTTTAAGATGGACCTGGATAAAAGCCAATGCGCTTTCTCTCTTTTTGTTCAATCTGCTGTTTATCTTTCTCTAAGAGGTAGTTAATTGCCTCATATACATCTTCAAACTTCCCTTCTATTTCTTTAAGCCTGTCAGTTAATTCTTTGTAGGTTAATGCATATTGCCTGATCATTACAAAGGCTCTCATTATTGCAATATTTACATTTATTGCTTTATCAGAGTTTAGTATTCCACTTAACATTGCAAGTCCTTACTCAGTAAATGCATAAGGGATGGCTGTAATATTTCTCTTCTTTTGGGATGCGATCACATTTCGTGACTGCATAATTTTATTATCAGATGCGGTTGCATATTGTGACCGCACTAAATCCCACTCATCAAAGATAAGCCGCTTGGGTAGGAAGGCAATTTATATTGATCAGAGCGCGGGAGAGGAATCTTTATCGTTTAAAAAGATGCTGGTTGCTGGTTACTCGTTACTGGTTTAACAAGCAACTAGCAACATTTCCACAGTTAGGTTCGCCAATCAGATTCCACATACTTGATAAAATTGTTAATCTTTTTTCCAAGAATATCAAGATCAGTTTGAATTCTTATAAATTCTGAAATGTTAGGGTATAATTCACAAATTGAGGTTGCCTGATTGGTTGCCTCATCACAGGAAGCTTGTGCATATATGAGGTAACGAATAAATTCGGCTTTATACCTTCTTCTACCATATCCCTCTATTATGGTATCTTTTATGCTTTTAGTTGATCGCCTGATTTGACTTCCCTGTTCATAAACTTCAAACTGGGGTAACTTTAAAGATGCTTTATGTACTCTGATAGCGATATCATAAGCAAACTTATAAATCTCTAATTCTTTATAACTACTCATAATTATATCCTTTTAAGATAGCAACAAGCAACAAGCAACGAGCACCCCGCCCTGTGAAATAGCACTAGCCGAGGCTTTTACTTATTTCACAGGGCAAGCAACAATTAGCTAATTTACAAAAATTTAATTAATAATGCTGCTTTAAGGTGAAGAACGAGATTTATATAAATCAGAGCACGGGATGGTGCTCTTTTTTGTTTTTTCAACCTTCTTCGACCAAATAAATCAGTTTTGCAAGACAATGCAAGGCAGCAAGACCAAATGCCCGACGCCTGAGGCCTTTCTACCTCCGGTTAAGAAACATTTTGTATTTACTGAATTTAATGAGTAATTTTGATCATTATATTGAGTAAATTGTAATACATGATAGAAAGAGATCTATTACAGACTCTTACAAAGAGAGTTTCAGAGCCAAGAAAGCATATACAGGTTCTTATGGGGCCAAGACAGGTGGGAAAATCAACGATGGCTTCGCAAATGCTGAAAAAAATCCGGAACCCCTTTATTTTTGAATCAGCAGATGCTGTTTCTGCCGGCAGATCGGGTTGGATTGAACAGATATGGGAGGCAGCCAGGGTAAAATTTAAAGTTCAACCAGATAAAGAATTTATTTTAGTAATTGATGAAATTCAAAAAATCCCGAACTGGAGCGAGACCGTTAAGCGATTATGGGACAAGGATACGATAAATGGAACAGGGATTAAACTTGTTCTATTAGGATCGTCACAATTGTTATTACATAAAGGATTGACAGAATCGCTGGCAGGCCGCTTTGAAACGATGTATCTCGGACACTGGTCATTTACTGAAATGGAAAAAGCTTTTAACTGGAACGCTGATCAATATGCATGGTTTGGCGGTTATCCGGGAGGAGCAGAACTTATCAGGGACGAAGATCGCTGGAAAAATTATATTAATAATTCCCTGATCGAAACCAGTATTTCAAAAGATATATTAATGCTTACAAGGGTTGATAAACCGGCATTACTAAAACGACTGTTTGAACTGGGTTGTCATTATTCGGGTCAGATACTCTCATTCACTAAAATACAAGGACAACTACAGGATGCCGGCAATACAACTACTTTATCGCACTACCTGTCATTGCTTGATACGGCAGGGTTACTGGCAGGTATAGAAAAATACGCGGCTAATATTATCAGGAAACGATCATCGAGTCCCAGATTTCAGGTTCATAATAATGCACTTTTAAGCGCTCAAAAGAATGAGAACTTTGAGGAGATTATGCAAAAACCTGCTGAATGGGGACATATAATTGAATCTTCGGTGGGGACACATCTTATCAATCATTCAATATCACAAAATTATTCGGTTTATTACTGGCGGGAAAGAAATGATGAGGTTGATTTCGTTTTGGAAAGGCGGGGAAAAATTATTGCTGTTGAAATAAAAAGCAATGATTCCGAAAACATTAAAGGACTTGAGGTATTCAGGAATAAGTTTATGCCTGACAAATCATACCTTATAAGTAACAGAGGCATGACCTGGCAGGAGATTCTAAGGATAAACCCTGTGGAATTATTCTAAATCAGGCGTGAGGCGACACACAACCGGCGTTAGGTTGAGGTCGAGGCTGAGGCTGAGGTCCAACCCGATGCCCGATGCCTTTCGCCATTCTCCTGACGCTTCTATTTTGCCAGGAAATATTTGTACCTTTGATATATGATTATAAAAGATGAAATATTAAAAAAGCAGAAAGATTTTAATGATTTATGCAAAAATCATAATGTAAAATACTTATATGCTTTTGGATCATCTGTTTCCGAACGATTCGATTTTAATAAAAGTGATATTGATCTGCTGGTGGAAATAGACTCAATGGATCCAATTGATCGCGGAGAAAAACTGCTCTCTCTCTGGGACTTATTCGAAGTTTTTTTCCACAGGAAGGTTGATCTGCTTACCGATTCCTGCATTGTTAATCCATTTTTAAGAAAAAGCATTGATTCAACAAAAGTCTTAATTTATGACGGATCAGGGCAAAAAATATTTAACTGACATTATACACGCCATTGATTTAATCGAATCCTTTACATCAGGTATTTCAAGTTATGATGAATATACTGCTGATCTAAAGACTCAAAGTGCGGTAGAAAGACAACTTGGTATTATTGGAGAAGCCATTATTAAATTTGAAAAGATTTTTCCTGAGTCAATTTTAATTAATGCGCGTAAAATAGTTGGATTTCGCAATAGATTAATTCACTCTTATGATACAATTGATCCATCAATAATTTGGACGATAATTAAAAAGCATCTTGGGCCCTTGAAAAACGAAATCACTGAAAAACTTAATTAATAAGACTTTTCAAGAACGCAATTTATATAAATCAGAGCCTGGAAACGGGCTCTTTTTTGTTTTTTAAAAGTTGAAGGGAGTTGAAAATTCAAACCTTTTCAACCTTGTTCAACCCGCTTCAACTTTTTCAACCTTCTTCGACCAAATAAATCAGTTTAGCAAGACAATGCTTTATCTTTATTATAAACCCGTATGTTATAGATTTTTATATCTTTGAGTTATGAATATTGTTGAAAGGAATATTGACCGCTTAATTGAGCTTTGTAAAAACCACAAAGTTAGTGAGCTATATATTTTTGGATCAATTCTTACTGAAAAGTTCAGTGATAAAAGTGATATTGACTTTTTAGTTCAGTTTGAGAAGATTGATATATTGAAATATTTTGACAATTATATGGATTTCAAAGAAAACCTTGAAAAACTATTGGACAGGCCAGTAGATCTTTTAGAAAATCAAGCAATCCGGAATCCTGTTTTCCGTAAAGTTGTTGACAGAGACAAAAAGTTAGTTTATGAACGAGAGAGTACTTAAATGCCTTTATGACGTTAAAATTGCTGTAGAAGAGATTGATTCATTTTTTAATACGGAATCCCGTAATTTTGAAAATTACAAAGGAAACCCTCTGCTGAAGAGAGCCATCGAAAGAAATCTTGAGATAATTGGAGAAGCAATGAACCGGATTTTAAAAGAAGATCCGGATTTCCATCTTGAAAATGCAAAAAGGATAATTGGTCTCAGAAATCAAATAATCCATGGTTATGATACTATTTCCGATGAGAGTATCTGGGGAATCATTACTAATCATCTTCCAAGACTAAAAACCGAAGTAGATTCTCTGATAAAATAAGAGCCTGGAAAAGGCTCTTTTTTGTATTTATAAAGGTGACAGGCGTGAGGTAGAGGTTGAGGCTGAGGTCCAATATCCGATGCCCGATGCCTGATTCACTCTTATACTTTGCTAATTTCAATTGAATTACGTAAATTGCGTTACGTAAATTACGTATTATGAAAAACAAAATCACCAATCCATTTGTCACCGGCGGATATATTGGACCGGATTATTTCTGTGACCGGCAAAAAGAGACAGATCTGCTGTTGAGAGCTATATCCTCAAAAAGAAATCTGACTCTGATCTCTCTCAGAAGAATGGGCAAAACAGGTCTGCTGAAACATGTGAGGCATCATCTCGGCTATTTGCCGAAACGATCAGGAAAGACGCAAAAGCCAGTTGCTGTAATTTATGTTGACCTGATGCCTACAATGAACGGTAATGATATGATGAATGCCATATCATCTGCCTTGTTGCATCTGAAACAAGATGAAAAGAGCTTTCCTGGGAAAGTACTTGCAGTGCTGGCTACATTGCGGCCAAAAATCTCTTATGATAATTTAACCGGCCAGCCAACTTTGGAACTTAAAGTTGATTCACCTTCCGATATTCAATTCGGATTTGATCATTTGTTGCGTTTCATCTCGGAAATAAAACAAGATATGGTTTTTATGTTTGATGAATTCCAGCAAATAAGCCAATATCCCGAAAAGAATATGGAGAACCTGCTGAGAACCATTATCCAGTCATATCCGACAATACCATTCATTTTTTCAGGAAGCAGTAAACATATGCTTGAACCTATGTTTTCAGCAGCCGGCAGACCCTTTTATCAAAGCGCTGAACTCATGTACCTCGATAAAATATCTGCAGCCGATTACAGTAAATTTATTTTGGGAAAGTTTGAATCCGCAGGGAAAAAGATAGATGATGAAGCCATATCCAGAATATTTACCTGGACCAGGCTACACACTTTTTATGTTCAGGATGTTTGCAATCTGTTGTTTGAAGCCGACAAAAAAGTAATTGATCAGGATCTTATAAGTCAGGTTTTTCTTCGTGTCCTGACTTCATATGAACCATTATTTGCCAGCTATCGGAACCTCATTCCCGGTCATCAGTTCAGACTTCTGCAAGCAATTGCTGTCGCAGACGGGATCGCACAGCCAACTTCCGGCGCTTTCATAAAGGATCATATACTTACCAGTGCCAGCTCGGTTGCTGCTTCACTAAAATCGCTTTCCGAAAAAGAAATGATTGTTCAATGTGATAACAAATGGGTAGTATATGATGTTTTCTTTTCAAGGTGGTTGGAGTACCAGTATGGGAATAAATGACGGCAGGCGTGAGGGAAAGGCTCAGAGCACAGCGGAAAAAGGAGTGAGGCGTGAGGGAAAGGCACAGGCCGAAGGCTCTGACCGACGAAGGAGCGTCAGAGGCACAGGGAAGAACGAGATTTATATAAATTGATAATTGTCCGAGGGGATTGCTTCGTCTCCCGATTTCATCGGGATCCTCGCAATGACCGGGGTCTTTACTTAATTCGGTTCCGCTCCCAACCACAAATTATCTTACTTTAAGAGTCATTGCGAGCCCGACGGAGAAGGGCGCGGCAATCCTAAACTCCCATCAGGATATACTTACTTACAGGGTCATCGCGAATCCCGTTTGCTTGACGTGGCAATCTTAAGCACCAATCCACGAGCTCGGTAAAGCCAATGCGTTCGCGGAGATTCAAATTAGGGTAACTTTAAAGATGCTTTATGTACTATGATAGAGATATCATACGCAATCTTATAAATCTCTAATTCTTTATAACTACTCATAATTATATCCTTTTAAGATAGCAACAAGCAACGAGTAACCAGCCCTGTGAAATAGCACTAGTCGAGGCTTTAACTTTATTTCACATGACAAGCAACAATTAGCTAATTTACACAATTTGAAAAATTCATTATCTTTGTTTTATGATCAGCAAAAGCATTGTAATAGAAAGGTTGAATGAACTTAAACCATTCCTTCAAAAAGAATATTCAGTTAAAAGCATAGGATTATTCGGTTCATTTTCTGATAATTCTTTTTCTGATGAAAGCGATATTGATATACTGGTGGAATTTGAGAAACCGATAGGATGGAAATTCTTTACTCTTGAAATATATCTGGAAAAAACATTCGGTCGAAAAATTGATCTGGTTACAAAAAGTGCGTTAAAGGACCAGATTAAAGAAAAGATAATGAAACAGGTAAAATATATTTAATTGAAAAAGAAGGACCGTTCAGATAAATTATACCTTGAAGACCTGCTGACAGCAATGATGTTTATCATATTTTGAATTTTACTATTACATTATTAGTGTCCACTTAAATATAATTGATTTTCAACTGTATACAATTTAGTTCTTTGACTCCTTTGTAATCTTGGTTTGTAAGTAGCTCTTTTATAGGAGTTTTGTTAAAAACAGAGTATTTTAAAAATCTGTTAGATTGTGCAGTTTATCTGCTTTAATCGCAATTTCAGCAAATTCGTTCTGCGATTTGGAGATTACCTTCGGTGAGCTCGTCCCGCTCTGCGGGACTCGGTTCCTCATTTCGGTACGCTTCATTCCTAATGACAACATTTATTATTTTGCTTGCTAAAAAACAGTTAATCCATAGTAGTACAGTTTGAAGTCTTTGAGATTGTGGAACTTAAATTTAAATTGTAATGCCATTGGTGAAATAATCCGGATCAGATTGTTTTTGATTAGCCCCGTCAGGGGCAAAATACATTAAAGCAGGGCAACGCCCTGCAAATAAAGTTACAGAAAATTAATGAGCCCCGTAGCGGGCGAAATAAATCCAGACTAATGAACCAATAATATTCTATATTTTAACAAGATTTTGTAAATTTGGTCAAATGGAATACTTATGTCACAATCATTTGTTCAAATCTATGTTCATATTGTTTTTCATACCAAAGACAAT
>PMIJ01000022.1 GCA_003157015.1 Bacteroidales bacterium | reverse complement strand
CCTTTTGCATTAAATTCCTTAATTAATTTTAAAAACCTTTCGTCATATGCTTCTTCATAAAAACCAAATTCCCCAAATCCACCAGGTATTGCTAAGGCGTCATATTCGTCAACGTTTATTTCTCCAATGGTTTTATCTACTATTACAGGTACATTAAAAGTGCTTATAACTTTATCAGTAAAACCACATGTATCAACGAACAAATTATGTCCATAATCANNAAATCCTTTTGCTAGAAACAC
Organism: Bacteroidales bacterium; assembly: GCA_003157015.1. Taxonomy (GTDB): domain Bacteria; phylum Bacteroidota; class Bacteroidia; order Bacteroidales; family VadinHA17; genus LD21. The sequence continues at coordinate 6,021 of PMIJ01000022.1, read as the reverse complement.
TAATACTTTCTTATTTTGCATACTTTTCAAAATTATCAATTTGTTTAAATTCCTATTAGTTTTGCTATTCTCGCCTTACAGCCAACGACTATGTAAACGCCATGGTGGCGTTTATTTCTGACTTGTGTGTGGTGCTATTTTTGTTGATTCCGTTTATGTAGTAAATTTAGAAAAATTCCAATACTTAAATATTACAATTAAAGTCAAAGTATAATGTGTCAAGCTGACTATTTACATGATCGAAACACATGGTGGTTATGTGTTTATAGATATCAGAGGTCTTGGTGCTTTCATACCCCAAATTGTTGTCATTCCGGCGAAGTCAATGTAGGCAAAAAAACATGTGTTTGGCAGCAAGGTTGGACGTCGCGGTGGCAAGCTGCCAAACTCTTGCTTGTGCGTTGGATATCAAGGTATTGTGCACGAAATCTTAAACCTAACGGCCCGGCGGTTTAATTGAGTTGGCGTCCGTGTCGGGGTGCCGAGTTTTTTGCCAGTCCCGGTAAGTGGCGATAAGTGTTGGGTCACGATAATTTGTCTTGACGGTACCAAGTCCAGGTGACGGGTGTGAGTTTTGGGTCACGACGAAACAGTCCAGATGGCGAGCAAAAAACAAGGCACCAGCGCGTCGGCCGACAGCCCTATTGACTTTGTCTCGGCAGCAGGAACAGTCCGGGTGCCACAGGATTTTATAAGTTGAAATGATTTTAATCGCATAGACTTTGGGGGCTAATAACGAAGTAGTCCGGGCTGCCGAAGCCAATTAATTAAACCGTCCGAGTTATGCTTAGGTTTTTTTTAGTCCCAGGGTCATAAGTTGTCAAGTAATTTAACCTCAACTCTCCGGTTTAATGTTCTAGATTTTTCATCTGTGTCTTTAAATAATGGGCGACTTTTTCCAAATCCAGTAAATTTTAATCGGTCGGATTCAATCCCATTATTAATAAGCCAATTATAAACAGACTTTGCTCTATTAATTGATAATTCAAGATTATAATCTTCGCTACCTTGATCATCAGTATGCCCGGAAATTAATATTCTAATCTTTGGATTGTCATTAAGATAAGTCAATACTGCTTTGAGTATCGTATCTGCGTCTGGCTGGAGAACATAACTATTAAATTCAAAATTTACATTATTCAAGATCACTGAATTACCCAGTTTTAATTTATTCAAGTCAGTTTCAATCATTGGTATGTCCTCGCTTGAAATGACACTAACTGAATCATTTTTAATTATGATATTTTTACAATAACATTCCATGGTGTCTTGTATCGCATGTATGTCAACATTATCAAGGAGATAGTAAGCTGATTCGTCTATTCCAAATTGGCTCTGTGGAAAATTCTCTCTTTGGATAATTTTTAATTTGTCTGGAGAGGTAAATCTTCCAATAGAAACGAATTGTTCTCCTCCTTCTGCAACAAAATAATCACACAACGTTACAAATCTCTTATTATCAACTGTTAATGTTGAAAGTATTACTTGAGGAATATAAGAGCTTTCATTACTTTCATTAATTGGAACTGCATTGGAAGATAAGAAGAAAGCAATACGATTTAACGAAAATCCTGAATATGAAGGTAGTGCTATAGAAACTTTGATACAATATTTTTGACCTTTTGATAATGGTTTAATAAGTTTTCCCTGAATGTATTCTGAATAAGACGTTTTTTCTCTATATAGTCCTAGACCTGCGTAATTGAACTTAACTGGAAGTGGAAAATCAAAGAGATAGTAATTGCTGAGTACATCAATGGTCCTTAAGTTACTTATATAATCAGGAGTATAATTCCCAGGGGCAGTCCAAAAAGGAATCCAATCATCAATCTTGGATTTTCCATCATAAATAACTGGTACTGGTTTATAGTAGAAATAATCAAATTCCGTATTAATTACAAGGTTCTTGCCTGAAGTGAGAGGTGCCTGTAAAGTCGTATCAAGAATTCCATTGTTAAGAGAAATTTTCCCCACAAGTTGGGAGTCTTTATAGATCTCTTTGATAGAATTAATTAGTATTCCATTAATATAGGTGTCCTCGCGATATTTTACTCCTTGTTCATTGAAATATGTCCATTTGCCATCAGGCAAATCGTATGGGTTTTTATCCTTAATAAGTTTGTAGTTCTCTATTCTGCTTAATTGTCCATCTTGATACCAGTATTGCCATTCTTTACCTTTTTTTTTGATATCACCGAAATATCGGAGCTTTTTAGGGAGACTTTTAATATTATCATAAATCGAGTAGGTATAAAAAGACCCTTTAGACTCCAATTGTCCATTCTTATAATATGTTCTAGTCATTTTTCGTTGACCATTTGAATCTAAACAACTTATAATGATTAATATAATTATGAGAATTCTTTTCATTATTTACTTTGGAATTTATGATGAAATAGTCAAGGCGAAGCGAAGATAATTATCTTTCGCATAGTTATGCTTAGGTTTTTTTATTGTTTACGCAATCGTCTCGATAGTAATAACTTAAGCATAACGGCCCGGCGGTTTAATTGAGTTGGCGTCCGTGTCGAGGTGCCGCGTTTTTTACCAGTCCTGGTAGATGGACGAAAGTTGTCGTGTCACGATAAAGCTGACTAGATGGTACCAAGTCCCGATAGATGGATGCGAACTGTCATGTCATGATGAAATAGTCCAGATGGAGAGCAAAAAACAAGGCACCAGCGCGTCGGCCGGCAGCCCTATTGACTTTGTCTTGGTAGCATGAACTGTCCGGATGCCACGATATTTTATAAGTGGGTTAATGTTTACTCGCATAGACTTTTGGGGCCGATTACGGAGTTGTCCGGGCTAGCGAAGGCAATTAATTAAACCGTCCGTGTTAGGTGTAGAATTAGTTTTAAAATTGTCTCGATGAGGGTTTTTAATTTTGATATAAATATTATCATCAAACTCTGTTACTGGCTCAATGTCATAAAAGAAATCTCTTCTCCATATCCAATTCCCTTATTATTGATTGCATAAGCTCTTAGATAATATATGGTACCGGGCAGTAAACCTGTCACATTACTTACAAATTCTCCTGCTCCGGTACCATTCTCTGTTTTATTGTCACTAATTGTCGGATTATTGGTTGTGCTCCAACATACTCCTTTTGTCGTAATTTGGTCTCCATTATCATTAATCCAACTCGCACCTGAAACTGCAGTAGTTTCCGTAATGTTGCTGACTGAAGCTGTCATTAAAATTGGTGCGATGGGTGGAAGTGTCGTAAATTGAATTTGATTTCCATAATTTATTCCAGCTTGATTTCTTGCATAAGTTCTCAAGTAATATAATGTGTTGGCAAATAATCCGTCCATATAGATATCAAATGAACCTAATCCATAACCATTGACATACCTTTTATCATTAATAGTTGGGTTTTTTATGGTACTCCAACATGCTCCTCTTTCAAAAACAGTCCCTCCGCCATCATTAACAACGGTCCCTTTACCAACTGCACTTGTTATATATGTCGTGGTCACTTTTACTTGTTCAGTGTTCACAACAGGAAGCTCTATCTTTTTCTTGCAAGTTGTAACAACCAATAATAAAATAAGAAATATAGTTGTTTGATTATTTAAAAGGTTGCTCTTCATTGTGTTTGAATATGATATAAACATTTGAATATCCTGGGCATAGAAATAATCTTATTTCAAAATTAGAATAATCGAACTAGCTTTCAATGAGTCCTTATAATGAAAATGTTATATGAATATACTTTTATTATCAAATAGGAATAAAGATTTTGTTATTAGAGGTTATATTTAAAGTATATGAAATGACAAAATAACATCTGTTTATCAGTATTGAAATGATTACATAATTTCAATGTCACCTACTCTATTATGTATTGGTTGTCATTATATTATGTGTGAAATTTTACACCTAACTCGTTTATTGCATTAGTAAATATGCTTGTTGCACACAAAAAAGCGGGGATAGCAGTAGCTTTATTACACTATTTGTACATTTAATATTTGCAACTTTTCTATTCATGCTTTCTTGCAAGTAAACTATCACTTCAGATTCCAAACTGCCGAACCAAAATTAAATTTTTCTCCGCCAATAACTCTATAATAAAATCCCATACCGCCTTCTTCTGACCATAATCGAGGTCATCCAAACTATACTTTAATCGTCTCCTGCCTCTCAAATCAATCATTACCTCAAACCTGCTTAAATAAATCCTGTCAATATCACTAAATTAGAGTGTTTTGCCACTTATCATTCCAACCCATTTAATAAATACCATCTTATTACCCGACTTAATCGAAATCATTTCAATTCCTGTCTTCCACAACAAAAAAACAATTCCTCCAGTTGTAATGAACACTGATTAAATTAAGTCAAATGCCATTAACTTGTAAATATGGCTGATAAACCTCGTTATCGCATTAAAGATAAGGAGAATACTCAGTACTTTTCTGACCCCCCAGACCATCCTGATTTCAATTTCCAAATTCTCCATTACAATATCTGATAGTTTATGCTTATAGATTAGGCTGCATTTCCCCGCCCCTTGCTCCCTGCCCTGAGCCCTGTGCCTTTACTTCACATCCATATCTTCTATCGGACTCCTGATTATTACCAGGTTACGGCGGCTGACATGTGTATAAATTTCTGTGGTCCTCGTGCTCCTGTGACCTAACAACTCCTGGATATACCTTATATCCAGCCCGCTTTCATGTAGATGAGTAGCATAACTGTGCCTGAGGCTGTGAACACCTACATCCTTTTTTATTCCTGCCGTATGAAGGGCCTGCTTGAAAACCCTGTAAACTTTATTGCCAGCCTGCCGTCATGTTCATTTATCCTGAATTCGACAGGGCTGAAACGCTCCCGGTCAACTACTCTCTCAATTATTCTCCTGGGCTGAATCATCTCCACCTCAGAATCAGTTGATTCAGATTTACTTACAGCTAAAGCAGTTTCCTGATCAGGTAGAGATTTCACTTGTCTATCTTCATCATTTCTTTCTGCATCTACAGGTCTGAGACCGTTCGCTACACCATTTTCAGGCTCTTTTGTAAGAGCCGATATGTCAATCTCTGCCTTATCCCTGAAGAGATGAAGAATCTGCTTCAATGATTCTTCAGTGTCATCCGTGTACCAGCTTTTAAACGTGGCGCTAAAGCTGCAATTATTAATTTGTTTTACCAGGGAAACAAGACTTTCATCATAATTGAATGAGATCAGAATCCGCCACTTATCACGGTGAAACACCCTTTTTAGTATAATCTTTTTTTTCATACAGCGAGAATATTAATAGCACTTATGAAAGATAATAAAATTCAGGGACAGTATCTTAAGAGGAGAAAGGAGAAAGTACAGTCAAAGATAAAAGACAAAAGGCGCAAGACAAAAGTATAAAAAGCCTGGTGCATGGCGCATAGCGCACGGAGTATCAAGTATGGAGTATGTAAACTATGGTTATGCTCTTTGCGGGTATAGCATAGCGTTTAGAGCATGGCAGCAAGAATTAACTTATTGATTTTCTGAATAATGTTATCTTTCTGGACAAGTGATCCAGTTTTTCTTTATGAATTTCAAGATTATCTTTTAAAACTAAACCTGTTTCATTTAGAATAATAAGAATATTTACACATTCAAAAATTGATCTTCTTGAAATATTTAGAAATTGAGCAAATTCCTTGTCTGAAAATGATCCGGATCCCTCTGCTATATTGTTAGTAATACTCATAGCTGCTGCTCTCAGTTGTTCTGCAAATCTGTATAGTTTTCTATCCTCCAGATCATTCGCAATTATAAGCAGCGATTTTGTCACCTGGATTCCATCTTTCCAAATTTCAAAATCTTCAAACCTGAAAACCGCTTTCATGACTATCTTTTATCGCTTTGCGCATTTCTCTTTGCGCCATGCGCTATGCGCTTGAGTGTTCGAAACATTATTTATTGTGTAAAAAAAACATGTTTTGTTTGAATTGGTTTTGTTAGAATTAATCTATAAATCAAGAAGTTATCGAAAGACAAGGCTGGGATCTCCACCTAGTCGTTCCA
>PMIJ01000153.1 GCA_003157015.1 Bacteroidales bacterium | reverse complement strand
GGATACTTCATTGATAATCGCCATGATATATTTCCTGGTATTCCGTAAGTATATTGTGCCTCAATATTACTGAAGCCAGCCTGTGAAAGTTTTTCAGTTATGTCAATTATTCCATATCCATCCCTGACATGTTCATCAATAAATGATTCTTCATTTTCTCCGTGTACATCGGAACCTCCTTTGTCAGAAGGGGTGGATATCAGCACTATACCATTTTTTTTAAGCGATTTGCAGAAATTCTGAAAAACCAGCCTGTCTTCTTCAATATGCTCCATTACGTCGACTGACAAAATAAGATCGTAGCTGTCAGGATCAATAACAGTTGTAAGATCAGCACAGCTAAAAGAAACACGATCCGACAATCCTGCTTTAGAGAAAAAAGCATTGCAGTCATCAATTTGTTCTTTATTAATATCAACGGCTTTGATTTTCCATAGTTTGTTCATCCTGCTCATTCTCCAGGTGTATTGTCCAAATCCGGAGCCGGCATCCAGAACATTCCTTTCATCATGAAAGTGACGGGCAATCTTCCTTAATGCCTTCTTAACATGCCATGTACGCAGCAAAAGGAGATCAAGAAGAAAATACAGGATCTTTCTCAGAAACAGAGATGTGGCGAAAAACTTTCCAAGCGATCTTTTAATTGGTTCGTATTGCATAAATGTCAGGATTTCAGCAGCTTGTCTATTTTGTCGATATAGTCAAGGCTGTCATCGATATGGAATGCAATGTCTGGCACAATCCTTAGTTGAGACCTGACTTTCTGGCCAAGATCAAATCTTATTTTAGAGCAGTGCTCCTCAATTGACTTAAGTACAATGTCCAGATTTGTTGCAGGGAAGATACTTATATAGACTTTGGCGAAAGAGAGATCGGGGCTTACCCTCACCCTTGTTATTGAGACTAATTTCCCGTGGGCAAATTCGTTTCCTCTTTTCAGAAAGATGTCGGCCAGCTCTTTCTGTATTAGACGGGATACTTTTTTCTGTCTTGTCGATTCCATGGCCATTTTTAATTTAATTGACAAAGGTACGATTTTCCGGGGGATTTTCTAAAAGACCTCTCCCTAAATCCCTCCCCCGGGGGGGAAGGACTTAACTAATAGATTATAAATGTATTACTCCCCTTCTCTCGCGGGAGAAGGGGTTAGGGGGATGAGGTAAAAAAATAGGGACAAATGGTAAACAGGTAACTTTATGATTTCGAAAATTTAGCTAGCTTTGGCCTGAACTTTATTAAGATAAGAATGGACACAGTTGTTAGTGGAATAAGATCAACAGGAAACCTGCATCTTGGAAATTATTTTGGTGCTTTAAAGAACTTTCTGAAAATGCAGAAGGAAAATAATTGTTTTTTCTTTATTGCTGATTATCATGCGCTTACAACTCATCCAAAGCCTGGAGATCTTCATGGGAACATTAAACAGGTCTTAGCAGAATATCTTGCATGCGGTATCGATCCGGAAATCGCTACCGTATTCATTCAAAGTGATGTTCCGGAAGTTTCTGAGCTCTATCTGTTATTGAATATGAATGCCTATGTGGGTGAACTTGAAAGGACCTCTTCCTTCAAAGAGAAAATACGTAAGCAGCCAGACAATATAAATGCGGCATTATTGACCTACCCGGTTCTTATGGCTGCCGATATAATCATTCATAAAGCAAATAAGGTGCCAGTGGGAAAGGACCAGGAACAGCATCTTGAAATGACAAGAAGATTTGCCCGGCGATTCAATACAATGTATGAAGTAAACTATTTTCCTGAGCCGGATGCATATAATTTCGGACAACAGCTTGTTAAAATACCGGGTCTGGACGGTACCGGAAAGATGGGTAAAAGTGAGGGAAATGGTGTATTTCTGGCTGATACGCCTCAGGAGATAAGGAAAAAAGTTATGAGAGCTGTTACAGATACCGGTCCCGCTTCTCCAGGGATGGAACCTTCAGAGCCGGTGAAGAACCTATTTACCATAATGAATGTAGTTTCAGCCCAGGAGACTGTTAAATACTTCACCGAAAAATTTGCATCATGCGATATCCGCTACGGAGATATGAAAAAACAACTTGCAGAGGATATTATCAAATTTACAGAGCCAATTCGGCTAAGAATTATTGATATACTTTCCGATAATAAATATCTTTCAAAGGTAGTGGCAGAAGGGGCTGAGAAAGCCAGGGCAAGCGCCTCAAAAACTGTCAGGGAAGTAAGAGAAATAATCGGCTACCGGCCATTCTGAAATAGAAAAGCCAGGGTTTTGACCTGGCTGCCCTGAATTAACAGGGATATGATTGAGATTGTCTGTGTTGATACAATAGTTCAAATTGCGTGCCAAAAGGATCAGATTTCGGTGGAATCTTAGAGGTACATTGTTAAATCACTCCCTGTAATTGGGATATACTATTATTTGCTAATTTTGATCGACACTAATATTAATCCGTGAGTGGGAAAGAGAATCGCAATAATAGCCGTAGTACTTCTTATTGCATGTCTTGCCATAGTAGGCTATTATCTTCAGCAGGGAAAGAAAACCTTATTTACAGATCCTTACAAATCAATTTCCCAGAATGCCTTTGTAGTCATTGAGACGATTGACCTTAAGAGTTTTCTGAATTCACTTACAACAGGTAAGGGATTATTTGGCGAATTAGGAAAAGTTAAGGAACTGAACACATTTAACCAGAAACTGAAATATCTTGCGGATCTTTTGAATAAACAGAATTTCAAGAAATTGTTTAATGAGGGAAGTGCAATTATTTCATTTCAAACCGACAGGAAAGGAAGAATAAATCCATTTCTTTCCATGCCGGTGTCTCCCGATATAAAGACAAGACACATTAAAGAGATGCTGGGATCAGCAGGAATTAAAGAAACCTTGGAAGCCAATTTAAATGGTACTTCTGTTTTTGAAATTCCTTTTATTGCTGACAGCAGGAAAGACACTGCATTTGTTTCGTTGATTTCAGGGCTGATGGTAATCAGTGATTCGAAATCGCTGGTTGAAAAGGCAATTATTCAGACAGGCAGGGGTAACGATGTCAGAAATTCTCCTGGTTTTTCAAGAGTATTACAAGCGTCGGGCAAAAACACGGATAAAATATTTGTTGTCTTTTCTAATTTGCCGGATCTTCTAAGACCCCTTTTTATTCCAGGAAGGAAAGAATTTCCGGATAAGGTTGCCAGGCTTGCTGGAACAGCAGGAGGAGATATTTATATCAGTGAAGACGGACTTGTACTGAGCGGTTATACTGAGAGCCGCGACTCATCTGAATCTCTTTATAAGTACAAAAAACTCCCCTCCGGAGATTTTCATACTTGTAAAATTCTGCCGTCATCGACAGTACTTTTTGAAACCCTTATTATTCCCCATGTGACTCTTCACAGTATGAGAGACACTTCCATATCCATGGAAGCAAGGGATCTGGCAAATAAGATCAGTCCATTTACAGGAGGTGAGATAACCCGGGCAATAGTTGATATCAAAGGGAAAACTGCGGTTGAAAACACTCTGATTATTTATGAGCTGACTAACCGTATTCAGACTGAACAAATTTTTCTAGAGGAACCCGGTTCAAAAAATGCTATTCATTATTTTGAACCCGATGACCAGGTTAAAATCCCTGTTTACAGAACCTCCTTCAAAGGTCTTATAAGAGTTTTTTTGCCTGGCTTTGCACCCGATTTTAACGAAACCTATTTTGCATTTTATGATAATTTCATGGTTTCGGGGAACTCATACGATGCCATTTCAAGATTACTGTACGACAATATCCTGAATAAAACACTGACAAATGACCTTTCTTACCGGGATTTCCAGAATACACTGCCCAGTCATTCCGGATATTATTTTTTCTGTATTCCGTCGCGCATTATCGATTACCTGGCAGGATATCTTAACGTAGATATTATAAATGCTCTCAGGTCAAACAAAAGCTCACTCAATAAAATTCAGGCTGCCGGATATCAGTTCGCTTCAAGTAATGGCATGCTATATAATAGTCTCTCTGTTAAATTTAAGGAGGAGGCCAGGGAGGAGTCTACTACGGAGTGGGAAACCTTGCTTGATACTGTAGCAAGTATAAAACCATTCTTTTTTACAAATCATATAACCGGAGCTAAAGAAATTTTCATTCAGGATATGAAGAACAATACATATCTTATAAATACAGCCGGTCGTGTATTGTGGAAAGTGCCACTGAATGAAAGAATAGTTAGTACTATTTATATGATCGATTATTACAAAAACGGAAAGTACCAGTTGCTATTTTCAGGAAAGAATTATATACATATTCTTGATAGAAATGGCAACTATGTCGAAAGATATCCGGTAAGACTACGATCGCCGGCGACAAACTCCCTGGCGATGTTTGACTATGATAACAATCTGAATTACAGGTTATTTATTGCTGGTGAAGACAAAATGATCTATTCATATGAAAAAACCGGTAATGTTGTAAAAGGATGGACTCCGTTCAGGACCACCGGTTATGTAAAAGCAGAGATAAATTATTTCAGAGTTTCAGGGAAAGATTATATTGTGGCCGCTGATGAAAATGCAATCTATTTTCTTGACCGTTCCGGCAACAGAAGAATGAACCTGAAAGAATCTGTTACTAAAGCTGCCGGTTCATCAATGCGGTTGAACATGATATCTGATCCGTCTTTGATCTGTTCATCTCCCGATGGAACAATTGAACAGGTATATTTCGACGGAAGTGTTAAAAAGTTCAGTATCAGAAAGTTTTCAACTGATCACTCATTCGACTTTTTTGACATAGATGGCGATGGTTTTGGTGAATATATTTTTATTGATAAAGGTATATTGTATCTTTATGATCATAACAGAGCGGAAATTTTTACCAGGGAATTTGCCTCGGATGATCTTGGCGGACCGATTAATTTCGTCTTTTCATCTACTGATCGGAAAATTGGGGTTTTCGATGTAAAAAAGAATCTGATCTATCTGATAGGGAAAAACGGCAAGACCATGAATGGATTTCCTCTGAAAGGGGCATCTATGTTCTCAATCGGAAAGCTGTCAGATAAAAGTGGCTGGCATCTTATTGTAGGCGGGACTGACAGGTTCCTTTATAATTATAAAATTGATACAGAAATTAAATGAGAAAAATTATGATTAAGAGATCAATCATTTTTATTTGGGTGATAGCGGTTTTCTCATTCCACGGCTGCATAAAACAGACTTACAACATGAACATGCTATCAAAGCAGGTGGTTCTCTCACCCACATTAGCCATATCTGCTGTTAAAGGAGATATTTCTTTCAGTGATATTGTAAAGGCCAGTGATACTGTAACATTCGATCAGAATAAACTGGTTATACTGGTTTTTAAAAGGGATTCAGTTATTGATCTGAAACTCAGCGATTTTTCAAAAGGGACTTTAATTCATAAGACTGCAATTATTGAACCGGGAAACTTCGATCTGAATATTCAGGATGCGTTGAGTCACATCAGCGGAAATTTTCTTATTTTAAATCCTTCATTTAAATTTAATTATTCAAATTCTTTTCCTGATTCGGTTAAGATAAATTTAAATGTGACAGGAACGGGAAAAACCTCAAATGTTAAACTCAATCTGAAACCGTTTACTCTGGCAATACCAAATATTCCGGTGCAGCAGGAGATAACTTCCTCATATATAATTGATAAAACCAACTCCAATCTGCCACAACTCATCTCACTCCCACCCGAAATGATAGCTTACTCCGGTACTGCAATAATGACTTCATCAGCGAAAAGCAGCCAGAACGGGAATAATATTTTAGGCCCAAATCACCTCATAGGTTCGCTTGAAATTGAAATACCTTTGGATTTGCAAATAAATGACCTGCAGTTTACTGATACTGTCGACAATTTTATAAAAAATAATGGCAACGGTAAAGATAACCCTGTGAAACCTGATGACTTTCAATTATTACGTATAAATATTTCGGCAAAAAACGGGTTCCCTCTCGGAGCTTCCCTGAAAATGAGTCTCTTTAATTCTTCAACAAATTCCGTTTTAAATACTGTTGATGCCAGTTCGATTCTTGGACCTGCACCTGTTGATGCTAACGGAAAATCAAATGGTGTAACTGAAACATCTGCCAGCATCGAATTCACAAAGGAATTTTTCAGCTCAGTCAATAAGGCTGATAAAATCATCTTCCGGTTTACCCTCAACAGCACAGGAAATGGATTACAGGAAGTCAAGATCTACTCTGATTACAGGATTAATTTCAATGCGTCGCTGGTTGTTAATCCGGTTATAAATCTGAATTGAACTCTTATAAGCCAATTATATGATGAGGAAAGTAAAATATATTATGATATTAGCACTGGCAGTTATCGCTGCTGATGCGTCAGCACAGAACGGTCAGGCGATGTACTTTATGAACATACCTCAGAATCACCTGTTAAACCCGGCATTAAGACCATCAAACTCACTCTATATCGGATTGCCGGTAGTGTCAGGTATAAATCTGAATATAAACAACAATTTTGTGAACTTTTCTGACGTATTTATAAAGGGTCAGCCAAAAGATTCGATAATCTCATTTCTTCATCCAGGCTATAATGTTGATAAGTTTCTTGCCAAAATAAAGGACAAAAATTCAATGGAGCCCGAAGTTGCAATTCAACTATTAGGAGTTGGTTTTTCAGTTGGGAAAGACGGCTATGTTTTTCTCGATATAAATGACCGGATTGACGGTAATATTGTTTTGCCCGGTGATCTGTTCAGGCTTGCTTTAAAAGGGAATGAAGGATTTGTTGGAAATAAAATAGATCTGTCTTCCCTGAGAGGCGATATAAAGTATTATCGAGAAGTAGGTGTTGGCTTTTCAAAAAACTTTACCGATAAATTGAGGATTGGGATAAAGGGCAAACTTCTTTTCGGAATCGCTGACGCTTCAATTGATAACAATGCATTGGGAATAATCGTGAATAGCGATTACAGTCATACTTTTGATGCTAACCTTGCTGTCAATATAAGTGGTCCGGTCAATGTTTATATGGATTCAAAACATAATATCGATAGTGTGGTATTTGATAATAACAGGTTTAAGACATCGAATGGTATAACTGACTTTTTATCTGGAAAAAAGAACATGGGACTTGGAATGGATATAGGGGCTACTTATGATCTCACCGACAGGATAGTTCTCTCAGCTTCTCTTACTGACCTGGGATTTATCAGATGGAATAAGGATGTTACCAACTTAAAAGCAAATAATCATTTTGAATTCAGCGGTTTAAATATGCTTGATTATTTTAATGGGACAAAGACTCTTGATGAAATTGGAAACAACATGCTTGATTCTCTTAAAAACGCATTTGTAGTATCCAAGACGAAAACATCATTTACTACTTATCTCCCCTTTGGTATTTCATTAGGAGGGAGCTATAATGTTACAAAACAGATCTCTGTAGGACTTTTATCATACAGCAGGGTTATAGAAAAACAATTCCGGGAGGCTCTGACCTTATCGGCAAATATCAATCTTGGTAACGCTCTCTCAACCAGTCTTAGTTATACAGCTGAAAATTATCAGTATGACAATTTAGGAGCAGGACTTGCTTTCAGAGCCGGAATAGCTCAGTTTTATCTCGTAAGTGACAGGATTCCAATATCATGGAATAAAATATCGGATAAAAACACTAATATTATTCTTCCGGCTAACTGGAATACTTTTAATTTAAGGTTGGGGATGAACCTGGTTTTCGGGAACAAATCGAAGGAAAAAAGTGACAGACCAATGGTTTTTGTTGAGTAAAGGCTATTAAATAAACTTTTGTGATTCCTTAGTGTTATACCTTTACTACATTTGTGGTAGAATATCAAATGCCTTCTAACCACGAAGTAATACAAACGGTGGAAGAACAATTAATCAATGTATGCCTCTGATTCGATATATATTAATTGGGATTATTGGTTACCTGATAATCAGGTCATTCATAAATTTTGGGAAAGCGGGAAACTCCTCCGCAAAAATCCGCCAGCCTGAGAAAAAGGATAATGTGCACTCAAAAAAAGTCTCCAGGAAAACGGGTGAATACATTGATTACGAGGAGATTAAAAAATAGAATCGCATTGTTATTTACTTATTGTCCTTAGCTTCTTCGCAAGGGAATTTGCAAAAACAAAGTCATTGAGTGTTCCGCAATCTGAATTGAGAATGTCGTTTTTATTACCTTCCCAGCATTTGACTCCGTCACTTATAAAAATGATATTTTCTCCGATCTCCATTACGGAATTCATATCATGAGTATTTATAATAGTTGTCATAGAATACTCTTCAGTCAGTTCTTTAATAAGTGCATCAATAAGTATCGCAGTAATTGGATCGAGCCCTGAATTGGGTTCATCACAAAAGAGATACTTTGGATTTAACGCGATAGCTCTGGCAATTGCCACTCTTTTCTTCATACCCCCTGATAATTCAGAAGGGAATAAATTGTTGGCATTGATGATATCAACCCTCTTGAGGCAGAAGTTTACCCGTTCGGTTTTCTCCTCTAAAGATTTATCAGTGAACATATCAAGAGGGAATCGTACATTTTGGTCAACAGTCAATGAATCGAAGAGTGCGCTACCCTGGAACAGCATGCCCATCTCACTCCTGATTTTTTTCTTCCCGGCAAAATCAAGTTTGTTAAATAGCAAGTCCTCGTACCAGATCTCTCCGCTATCGATTTCATGAAGACCTACAATTGACTTAAGAAGTACAGTTTTCCCTGATCCGCTTCTGCCAATAATGAGGTTGGTTTTTCCGGTTTCAAATGTTACCGAAATATTCTCCAGTACTGACTTCCCATTGAATGATTTATTCAGTTTTACTATTCTTATCATGACAGAAGAAGTTGGGTCAGTACTACATTGAATAGCAATATTAATACACTGCTGTAAACAACGGCTTTCGTGCTTGCACGTCCCACTTCAAGTGATCCGCCTTCGACGAAGTATCCCTGGAAAGCTGAAACACTGGTTATTATGAAG
>PMIJ01000019.1 GCA_003157015.1 Bacteroidales bacterium | reverse complement strand
AATTCATGATAGTTGACTGAAGTGAAGACCTTGTCGTAAAACCTCATGAATAAATGCCATGGGGATCCGCACGATACTGCATCCGCCAATAGATAGGTAATCGCCGCTCTTGATAAAGCGTGCAATTGCCTCTTTCAAATCCATTCGTTTATCGCTATTGCCTTTTTCAGCCTTTACACGCATATGTTCCCTGAATTCATTCGGTGTAATTTTCGAAAAGATCTCTCCCTGGCCTTGCTCAGTTATGTTCATTTATGCCTCCAATAGAGAAATATTAGATTTTTTCTGTTTCGATTTTTATAACAAAGTAAAGTTGAGAATTATCTGATATTTGAAAATGGTATTTGCAATGATAAAGGCCACTCTCAATTCTCTATTATAACTCATCTCTTTTCATTTGAAGAGATTAGCAAATACAATGCCATGTTTACAACTTATTGTATTTACAATATAATATCATAAACAGACTAATCTTATATGCGTCATTGCATGTGCAATTATGCAAATTTATGCAGAAATGCAATTGCTTATTCGATTGTGATATGGTAAACAAAAATAAAATCACAAAAGAGGATGTCTATGAACAGGGAAGCACGTTATAAGCGAACTTTTGAAAATATCCGGGATATATATTTCGAAATAAATCTTGACAGCGTGATCCTAGAAATATCCCCTTCAGTAAAAGAACTGATCGGCTATACAAGAGATGAATTGCTAAACAGATCTTTGCCAGATCTTTATATTGAACCATATAGACAAAAGGATATTTCTAAAATTGTCCAACAAAACGGATATATTTCTGATTACGAAATATCTTTAAAAGGGAAAAACAAGAATTCCTTATCATGCACGCTTGATGCACGGCTCATAAATGACGGGCATTTCGGCTCAAAAATTGTTGGCTCAATTAGAGATATTTCAAAACGTAAAACAGCGGAAAATAAGGTTCGTGAAAATGAAGAGCTCTACAGAACACTGGCAGAAAAATCTTTTGCCGGTGTTTATGTTGTGCAAAACAGAAAATTTTGCTTTGTCAATTCAAATGCTGCATCCTATGCGGGATATGAAAAAGAGGAAATGATCGGCCGTGACTCACTTAGCCTTGTCCATCCCGAAGACAAGAAAAATATAATTATGAATGCTAGGGCCATGTTGAGAGGAGAGCGAACCGCGCCATATGAATTCAGGATAATAACCAAGACCGGCCAGATTCGCTGGATTATGGAAACCGTGGCCCCAATTATTTACGAGGGGGCACCGGCCGTTTTAGGTAATTCCATGGACACTTCCTGGACTTTGTCCCGCGTAGATTTAGAGATAGTCCAAGCCATAATTGAATCCGTGCACGATGGTGTATTTATTGCCGATATACATGGTAACTATATAACTTCAAATACCGGTTTCGAAAGAATTAGCGGCATAAATAGGAACGAGTTAACAGGAACACATACTAATTATTTGATGGAAAAAAAATATATTAAGGAAGTCGTCAATCTCGAAGTCCTTAAAGATTTTCAAAGCAGATCAAAGATGATCAGATATCCAAGTCAAAAGGACATTCTGGTTTCCGCGGATATGGTCTGGGATAAAAATAAGTGTGCTGTCGGAGTAGTAAGCAGCTTGAGAGATTTAACCGATCTAAATAATACTCAGAAACAATTGATGCAATCGCACGTTCTCGTAAATAAATATAAAAAAAGATTAGATCTGTTGGAATCAAAACTCAATTTAAGCGAACTGAAATTTATTTCAGAAAGTACAGAAAGTCGGCGAATCATTTCATTGGCTGAAAAAGTTTCGAAATCCGATGTTACAGTTCTTATTACCGGAGAATCAGGAGTAGGCAAAGAGGTCCTAGCTAAGTATATTCATGAAAACAGTAGTAGGAAGAAAAAAGGTCCCTTTGTAAAAGTCGATTGCTCAGCAATTCCTTTCAATCTCATCGAATCAGAGTTGTTTGGTTACGAAAAAGGATCTTTCACGGATGCAAATAAAGAAGGAAAGAGAGGTTTATTCGAAATCGCAAATAAAGGCACTTTATTTTTAGATGAAATCGGAGATTTGCCTTTCGAATTGCAATCCAAGCTCCTTAGCGCCATACAAGATCGGGAAATAAAAAGAATTGGCGGCTTGAGAGGTTTATCAATTGACGTCAGAATTGTTGCCGCAACCAATAGGAACCTTGAGGAAATGGTGAAGGAGAAAAAATTTCGTAATGACCTCTATTACCGTTTAAAAGTTGTTCCTATCTATGTTCCTCCCCTGAGGGACAGGAGGAGTGATATCATGCCTTTGGTCACAAACTTTCTCGATCACTTCAATAAGATGCACAAATCAAAAAAATATATACCAAACGAAAGTATAAAATATTTTGTCGAATATGACTGGCCGGGAAATATCCGGGAACTCAAAAATTCTATCGAGAGATTAGTAATAATGACTCCTGGAGATCAGATTCAAATCAATGATGTCATTGACGAAATGAAAGTTGATTACTCTATTAATTCATCAATAAAAAGTGATTTAAGACAGAGAAAGCGTATAGGTCCCCTTAAAAATATAGTAAAGAAATATGAAAAAGAAATAATTGACCTTGCAATAGAAATTCATGGCAACTTAGCAGATGCCGCAAAGGACTTAGAAGTAGATATATCTACACTGACAAGAAAAAGAAAAAATAAATATATTAGTTTGATTTCTTTATAGACCATTCTTTCCAGTTGCCAAAAACCCGTTTATGATTATATGCATAACTGCATCAATGCAACTGTCAGGGGTATGCCCCCCTCGGTTAAACAGAATTGATTGGTTTTGGATGTTACAGGTATTGGCGTATGAATTATAGGAAAACAAAAAGCCTCCGGTATGTGGCAGCACTGAAATCAATTGTAAATGCTGCTTCCTGAAGTCCACAAATCATCAACCTCGACGAAAATGATTGATTTCAATTCGTAATAATCATTTTTCGGTCAGTATTTCATTGACTCACAAGATCATTCTTCATATAGTCCCACCGTGAAAAAGGAAGTTCTTATCATAGGTACCCTCTTTTAAATATATAGCAACTCTTCAAAACAAGATCAAGGAGTTAATCAGACCAAGGCTGTTTTTGACTTGCAAAGGAAAATACAAATCATTATTAAGTGGCATCGCCATTAAAAATCGTATGAAGGGGTAAGTATATGAATCGGTTTTATTCTCTGTATATCGGTGCGGTTGTCACCATAATTGTTCTGATAGGCGGTCTTTTGCTGTTCAGCAGTTATTTCGAAATCGGTAATCCGGAGATCAAGCTTTCAGAGGATNNACACAAAGAGCGGCCTCCGTGATATAGTAGCTGTCCTTACCCAGGATAATAAGTCATACACCCTTTCTTCTATTCACTACCCGCAAAAAGGAACTTATCAGAAATCGATATCCCTGACGGTTGATCCTTATAGCATGAAGATGCATGATGGTCCTGCTGTCCTTCAACTCAAAGCCGTTGACTATTCACTATTTAAAAATGAAACCCTGATCAACAGACCTGTGACCATTGATATGACACCTCCCCAAATCTATCTGCAAAATCCGACGAACATTATCAATCCCGGTGGTACCTGTTTGACCTTATACAGAACATCTAAGCCGGTGATGATGAGCGGTGTGATGGTGGAAAACCAGTTTTTTACAAGTTATCCGATCCTAATTTCCGGTAAACTTTTTCACATCGTCTATTTTGCACTTCCTGTCGATGCCAAACAGAATGTTACCCGAATCAAGGTCGTTGCCAAGGATATGGCGGGAAACGAGGCATCCCTGGCATTGCCGCACCTGATTAAAAACAAGAAATTCCGATATGATAAAATGAATCTATCGGATAATTTTCTGCAGCAGAAAATGCCTGATTTTCAAATGTCCAATCCAAACCTTCGGGGCAAAACGCCGGTCGAAACGTTTATTTTTGTGAATGGGCAATTGAGACAGGACAATCTGAAAACTATTCAGTCCATGAGCCAAAAGAGTGAACCCAAACAACTCTGGCAGGATACATTTCTCAGAATGAAAAATGCCTCTCCGATGGCTCTTTTTGGTGATGTGAGAACCTATCTGTTCCAGGGTAAAGCCATTGGCGAAAGTGTTCACGAAGGTG
>PMIJ01000077.1 GCA_003157015.1 Bacteroidales bacterium | reverse complement strand
TATACTATGTGTGTAGTCTATACAATCCTCCAGGGGGGACTTCTTTATTTACTGATATTTATAAGCCCCCCTGGGGGATGGGGGGTGAATTATTTACGTTTAACTGATTTCCTCCAGAGAAATTCCTCTTCGATATAAATTTTATTTCCACCGCTTTTTATTTCTTTCTCAATTTCATTAATGAGCAATTTGCAGGCTTCAAGACCCATTTTCCTGGGATCCTGATTAATAACTGTCAACTGCGGATCAAAGAAGTCGGTAATTTCATTGAAACCGTAGGCAAATATGCCAATATCTTCGGGTATCCGCAATCCGGCTTCCTTTGCAGCTTTATATGCTCCCAGGGCAACTCTGTCATTAACAGCAAAAATTACCTGTGGTAAATTGGCTGAACTATTTAATTTTTTAAACGACTCATATCCATCTTTAAGTTCAAAACCACCTTCGATGATCCATTCATTATGGACAGGAATTTTGTTCTTTGAAAGAGTATCGATAAATCCTTCAAGCCGTTCTTTTCCTATATTCACCTGTGAATAACCTGAGAAACATGCAATCCTGGTGTATCCTTCAAGGAAAATCCGGTTTAATGAATTCATTGCACCTGGCTTATCGTTAAACACTACGCTTGAAAATTTCAGGTTATCAAAAGCCCTGTCAAAGAACACCAACGGGATTTTCATTTTACCGACTTTTTTAAACACCTGACTGTCATATGTTTCCTGTGAAAGGCAAACAAGCAGGCCATCAACCCTCATCCCGATCAGGTTCTCTATATTCCGTTTTTCGATGCTTTCCTTTTCACGGGAAACAGTAACTATGGCATAATAATTATGTTCTGTAGCATAATCTATCATGCTGTCGACAATGAATGAAAAGAAGCTGTTTTCGAGATCAGGAACAACAATTCCGATTGTAAATGTTCGCCTTGAGTTAAGCTGACGCGCAATCAGGTTTGGGACATATCCCATTTTGGCTGCGGTCTCAACAATCCTTTTCTTCATTGAAAGAGATATATCAGGGTGATCACGCAACGCTTTAGAAACAGTGACCCTTGAAATATTCAGTTTCCTCGCAATATCAGATTGTCTAATATTTACCATCCCTAAGCAACCTTGATTCAAAATTTATTTAAAAATAACCAAAAAAATCCAGATCAGTTAGTACCTCACTTTTATCCTGACCTCTCCAGGCACCTCGATTTCCGAAACTACAATTACGTAACCTCCGCCGCACCCGGAAGTAATAGCTCCAGGATATGCAGAAAAATAATTAGTCTCCATTTCTTTCATAATATCATCCGGTACTGTCAGCGGCAATATTTTCTTCCATGATATGAGGGTATCGGACAATGATTTGCCCAGATCATTAATATCTTTCCTCATAATGCTATCCCAGCACCTGTCACCGGCTTTTCCCAGTTCTCTTATAAATTGCTTTTCCAGATGCATCTCTTTCAACGGATCATATCCGTCAGGTCTTGGTTTCAGAGGCACCAAATGAATGACACTGGTAAGCCAGTCACAGATATCTTTATTATCAGACGATTGTATATAATCAGGCCAATAACCACCGTTGTAATAGAGCTTGTTAACACCGGGCATAAGCAACCCCAGGTGGTCCTGGGAACCAGCGATATACCGGGTTCCCGGAGGGTTTTCGGCTCCAAATAAAATCTTTGCGTTTTCCACCGGATCTCCGTCAGGATACCTGTTGCCCCAGATTTTTATTCCAAAATCGCGTGAACTGGTAGCCAGACCAGACCTGTTGTTAAATTCCATTGTAGGCCAGATCTGGGCAACTACCACTGATCCGGGATGTATTTTTGAGACCCATGGCTGATCGATCCACCCTCCTGCCAGGCATAGCCTGTATGGGAACCTCATATCCCGTTTTGTGGCCGAACTTGATCGAAAGGGTAATCCGGGTTCCGGAATCCGTTCAAGTACGAGATATTCTATGCCGAGTTTTTTGCACAAAGCTTCTTTATCAGGAGAATGTCCGTCACTGTTTACAATAAAAATATCAGGATTAATTCTTGCTAAATCGGGTTCAAAATCAAGTAACCCTGTTCCTGTGGCAAGAAAAGCATCAGAAACATACCTGACTGACTTAACTATGAAAAGCCTCTCCTCCTCCGAAAACACCGGCTTCTTTCCCTTTAGCAGAAACAGATTTTCATCTTTTCCAATGCTTACAAACAAATCACCAAAAGCAGCTGCTGTTTTGAAAAAGGCTATATGTCCGCTGTGCAGGAGATCAAAGCATCCGCTTACCATGACTTTTTTGCGTTTCATCTGATGAAAAGCTTATTTATTGAACCGGTTGGTTCCCCTATTTCTTCTGCTCTCTTCAACAACCTGTTCACTTATCCAGTCGTAAGTTTTTTTAAGCCCGGTCCTAAGAGGAATTGATGGTTCCCAGCCAAGATATTTTTTAATAAGAGTGTTTTCCGAATTCCGGCCCCTTACACCTTTGGGAGCTTTAAGATCGTACACTCTGTTAAGTTTATACCCTGCAATATCCTCAACCATGTCAACAAGCTGGTTAATTGATACCATTTCGCTGCTTCCAAGATTGAGCGGCTCTTCAATGTCGCTATACATAATATCCTGAATTCCCTTTATGCAGTCATCTATATACATAAAGCTTCTGGTCTGAATGCCGTCTCCCCAGATCACAATCTCTTTTTCCCCCGTTATGCCTGCTTCAATGACTTTTCTGCAGATAGCTGCCGGGGCTTTTTCACGGCCTCCGTCGAAAGTCCCGCATGGACCATAAACGTTATGGAACCTTGCAACTCTTGTTGTAAGTCCAAAATCTTCCCTGAAATGGCGGCACATACGCTCACTAAACAATTTTTCCCACCCGTAACCATCCTCAGCCAGTGCCGGATAAGCATCGGATTCTTTTAGACCAGGGTTATGGGGATCGGTTTGTTTTTCGCCATTATACACGCAGGCAGATGATGCATAGAAAAACCTGTCAATACCGCAATCCTTTGAAGCTATAAGAAGATGAGTATTTATCAGAACGCTGATCATACAGGCTGCCTTATTATTTTCAATAAAACCCATGCCACCCATATCTGCAGCCAGATTAAAAACTTCATTATAACCGTTTACAGTCTTATAGCAGTTTTCTCTCAGTCGCAAATCCAGTACAAAGTTATCAGCATCACCCGAAACCTGATACCATTCATTCAAAGGTTTCAGATCGACTGCTCTTACAGAATGACCTTTTTTAACCAGCTCTTTTACAAGGTGCCCGCCAATAAAACCTCCTGCACCAGCTACAATAATCTTTTTCATAATTTTTAAATTTAATGCTTACTTACACGGTAACTTTCGCGATTACTTAAAGATATAAATGTAATATTTTTATTATTTATACAATTTCATTAGGTATAATATTTCACTAGTGTCTGACTAAATTTTGGAGATTGCCTTCGGCGAGCTCTATATATACTCATATTTTAACCGATCAATAGTGATAATATTTTATCACTATTATCCCTTAACGGTGTATCTAAAACACAACTTTAATATCAGGAACAGACAAACTCATTTTTTAATTTTGATTTCCTTCCCTTTATACTGAATAGTCGCTGCCTGACCGGCAGGCTCGATTCCTACTCCATTTTTCTCGCTTACCCATACGATTCTGAATGTCCTGTCCTTTAGCATTCCAGGAAACTCACCCTTCCTGTCGCCGATTGCAAATGATTTTTCAGCTTCATTCCAGCTCATGGCAATTGTGGAGTATTTGCCTGATTCATAATTATATGTATCATTTTCATCCTCATATAGAATGAACGTGGCATTGGCACCAGTGTAAACACGGATTTCTATCGGGTCAGCAGCTTTTTCAGTAGCAAACTGAAGATAGGGACCCATCGGAACGATGGAACCGGCTCTTACAAAAAGAGGAATTGTTTCGATTGGTGCAGGAGCGTCAATAGTTTGTCCCCCCTGGATCAGTTTCCCTGTCCAGAAATCATACCATCCTGATGCTTTGGGCAGATATACCTTTCGTGACTTTATTAAATTTTTGCCGTTCGGAAGACTGTATAGCCTTTCAGTAACGGGATTTACAAGAAATGCCGGTCCAAACATGTACTGATCGGGAATTGATTTGACAGCCGGATCACCCGGAAAATCAAAAGCAAGCGACCTCATTATAGTGTACCCATCGTTTGTTACTTTCCATGCCAGGGAATAGATATAAGGCAAAAGCCGGTAGCGTAAATTATCGTACTTCAGAAGGATAGATTTAGTGGAGGCATCCCAATTATCTGAGAAAAGGGCTCTTTCTCCTTTTCCGTGTATTCTGAAAATGGGGCTGAAAGTGCCGAACTGAAACCAACGTGTAAATAATTCCCGGTTAGTCGGTGCTGACCAGTCAGGAGCCTGCCAGTGAAAATGGTAACCGCCGATATCAGACGTCCAGTAAGGAATGCCCGAGGCGCAGGCATTTATTCCCTGGGGTACCTGGTTCCTGTACGCATTCCAGGTGCAGGTAATATCTGACGACCATAATGTTGCAGCGTTCCGTTGCTGCCCTGCAAATGCCTGACGGATAAGGAAAAATGCTCTCTTACCCTGAATATCCCTTCTCCAGTTTTTATACAAACCTGTTGCATGCATTAAAGAATAGGTATTCATGTAATCGATGCCTCTCCCGATAGAAAAGTTACTCTTCCTTCTTGCATCTATGTTGCCTCCGTTATCAGGTTCGCACTGGTCAATCCACCAGGCATCCCAACCATAGCGACCGACAAGACTGTCGTTAGCTTGCTTCCAGTATAATTCACGGGCCTGCGGACTGTGAGCATCATAATAACTGTCCATTATATGAGTCATCGCATTATCCCATAATATATCTGTCAATCCACCTGAATGTGCCATCTGGTCATAGGTAGTTGTCCCTTTTGAAAAAACAGGCCATATGGAAATCATGGCATGAATGTTTGCCTTATGAAGTTCATCGACCATAGCTTTGGGATCGGGGTACCTGGCAGGCCACATCACGTGCGATCCGATTACATTGGGTTCCCAGTAAAACCAATCCTGAACAATACAGTCGACAGGTATTTTATTATTACGGTACTTATCTTTAACCGATAAAATTTCTGCCTGACTTTTATACCTGTCCTGCGACTGGAAAAGGCCGAAAGACCATTTCGGGAACATGGGCGCAGATCCTGTAGCGTTCCGGTAAGCAGCTATGATATGATCGAAGTCGGGGCCATAAATGAAATAATAGTCTGTCATATTGCCGCTTTCCGACACGTACCTGAATTTTGTATTTCCCTCCTCAGCCCCATAAAAATTAGATGCAGAGTAATTATCCCACATTAGTCCGTAACCTTTGGTCGAAAGAAGTACCGGGACTGCTCCTGTCATATACTTGATAGTCATATCCTGATTCCTGCCTTTGTAATTTATCGAGAGTGAATCTTCGGGATGGCATCCGAGACCATAAAGCGATTCATCTGCAGGAGAATCAAACTGAGTTGTGCAGCTATAAGTCGGAATTCCGGCAATTGTAACAGATGTCATCGATTTGCCCCGCATTCCGTCTTCACTAAGGATAATATTTCCCTTCAAATCAGTGTACCTGACTGAGTTATTCTGCCTGTTTACAATTACCACGACTTTGGAAGTTGTAAGTACAATTTCTCCTGTATTCTCAGTTATGGTGAAACCGGGAGTGTCTTTCCACTCATTTGTTATAACCAGTGAAGGTTTGTCAAGGAATATTGGGAGGAAGGTGTATTTCACTTCAATAATATTGTCAGTGCATATTTTCACCTTCATCAGACCTTTCTCAAGGTTACATGTGATTCCATCCTTGTCTTTAGTATATGATACTACTTTTGCCTGAGTGGAAACAGTTAAAATAATTAGCATAAAAACGAAAGTGAATAATTTGGATTTTAAAGCAGTAAGTTTCATGGCTTATTTTTATATTTCAGTTACAAAGTTATATTTTTCCCCCGAAGGCACAAAGGTGCTAAGCATCACCAATTTATTTCCATCTTTTCTCCTTTTTTCAGAGAGACCAGCTTTTGCTTTCCACCACAGGTAAGTGTGGTTTTCCCATCTGATTTTGCATAAATGACAAGGTTTTTCAATTTCTTTTTTGTCCAATCCATCGAAATCTCGTAGCCGCCCCTGGCACAAATCCCTTTGACCGAACCGTTTTCCCAGGTGTCAGGAAGTGCCGGCAACAGACGTATTTCATTTTCTGAAGACTGGAGCAGCATTTCAACCACCGCGGTGGAGCCGCCAAAATTACCATCGATCTGAAAGGGCGGACAAGCATCAAATAAATTGGCATATGTGCCTCCTCCTTCAGAATAGTACGGATCGTCGCTATTAACTGCGACATATTTCAGCAATTCACGATACATTTTATAGGCATGGTTTCCATCGCCCAGCCGCGCCCAGAGATTTATACGCCAACCTTTCGACCATCCGGTAGTCTGATCACCTTTTATTTCCAGTGTTTTCCTGCAGGCGTTTGCCAGTTCAGGGGTAAGCACCGGGTCTATTGAATGGCCGGGGTAAAGACCAAAGAGGTGAGACTGATGACGATGTTGCGGGTCTTCATCTTTCCAATCATAATACCATTCCTGCAGATTCCCATTCTTACCTATCATATAAGGATGCAGACGGGCCAGTGCATTTTCAAGTTTAATTCTGAAATCTGGATCAATATTTAAAATTCTGGATGCTTCGATTGTCCGGGAAAAACATTCCCTGATAATTGCCAGATCACCTGTTCCGCCGTAAAGTGTTGCCCCGTGGTATCCATTATTTGAAATATATTTGTTCTCGGGAGAAGTTGATGGAGAAGTGATTAATTTCCCTTCCCTGTCTTCTACAAGCCAATCCAGGCAGAACTGAGCAGCTCCTTTCATAAGAGGATAACCTTCGTTTTTGAGGAAATCAATGTCTTTAGTGAAGGTATAGTATTCCCAGCAATTGATACTAAGCCAGGTACCTCCCATATTCCAGTTGGCCCAAACCGGATCGCCATGTCCAAAATCGCCAACCGGATTACTCATAGCCCAGATATCGGAATTGTGACATAATACCCAACCATTGCACCCATAGAAGGTTTGTGCCGTCACGGCCCCTGTTACCGAAGCATTTTTAATAAAGGTCAGCAATGGCCGGTGCATCTCTGAAAGGTTTGTATTTTCGGCCAGCCAATAGTTTTCTTCCAGATTGATGTTTGTAGTATAGTTGCTGCTCCATGGAGGACGAAGAAACGGGTTCCAGATTCCCTGTAAATTTGCTGGTACTCCGGGTGTACGCGAACTGCTTATAAGCAAATACCGCCCATACTGAAAATAAAGTACTTCAAGGTTTTTATCCTCTTTGCCTTCGGAATAACGTTTAAGTCTTTCGTTTGTAGGTAGATCGGGAGCATTTGTTTTTCCAAGGTCAAGGCTTACCCTGTTAAAATATTTCTGATAATCTGTCAGATGGGATGATTTCAGCTGCTGAATGGATTTTTGAAAAGCTTTTTCCATTTGCTCTTTGGCAAGACTTTCATTATTCAGACCCTCTGATGCCGGGTCCTTATCAAAGCCGTTAAAGCTGGTAGCTATTGATATATAAACCAATGCTTCAGTAGCATCTTTAACTCCAAGTGTACTGTCTGAAGTAACAATTCTGCCGTCGCTGTTTTTAATTTTAAAGAGGGCCGTAAAGCGTGTTCCTTTTTTTTCATTAAAAACTATTGCATCAGGAATATCTCCCAAATAGTTTGGAGCTGCATGTACGGGTGCATATCCTTCTGCTTTTAAATCAGAATTTTCAATGGATATTTTATATTTCAAAAGGCTGTTGAACCTGATACTGAAATTTAAAGCTGCCTTTTTCGAGCTTGCAAGCCTGATGATCATTACCTGATCGGGATAAGAAATGAAGTATTCGCGAGTATAGGAGACTCCGTCGACTTCGTACTTTACTTTAGAAACGGCATTGCTGATATTCAACTCGCGGTAGTAATCATGAGGATCGGCAGTATGCTTGAAATCAATAAACAGGGTGCCGAGAGGGCAATATGATTCGCTGTACTTCCCCTGAAGTTTACTCTGCAACTGGTCGGCAGATTTATAATCTTCCTTTTTTAGTGCCTCTCTTATAGCTGGCAGGTTTTTATATGCTTCCGGATTCATATTTGCATCCACAGGGCCACCTGACCATAATGTTGCATCGTTCAGATAAATTTTATCGGAACTGACACCTCCAAAAACCGATGCCCCCATCTTACCATTTCCCAGCACCAGGCTTTCTTCAAAATACCTGGCAGGCTGGTCGTACCAAAGCGTATTTGACGATTGCCCAAGAATAATGTTCCCTTGCAATATTGCCAGGAAAAGAATAATGACAATGACTATTTTTTTCATTTTTAGATCCATATTAATATTTCACCACGTCTGACTTAGTCTCAATGTAATACCTTAATCCTGATGACTGAAAATGAATATGGTTCAAGCACCTGATTTACAGTTTTTCCTTTGAGTACAATTTCACTTTCAACCGGGCTTAAAAGGGTTGGCTGTTCCAGTGAATTGACCTTGCTCAGGTCTTCGCTTTTCAGAACTATCATTTTAGCTTTTGTCCCCATCTTTTTAGAGCTTTTAAGAACGATATCAGCGGCCTGAACCTTCTGATCCGAATTGACCAGTTTCAAGATAATTTCATTTGAATTTTTATCGTAAGCGGCCGAAGCAAACAGTCCATTTTGTCCTGTTAGAGGTTTGTCTTCCCGGAGCATTGGCAAAACCTCTGTTCCCTTATTATTGGAAAATAATTTCTGAACATAATAATTAGGTGTTCCGTATGATCTCAGATTATCAAACCAGATGAGATCAGGTGTCCACTGCCAGGCATCCACATGTGCAAAAAGCGGAGCATATGAGCACATATACACCACTCCGGCATTTCGTTCCAGTCCGGTCATGAAGGCAGCTTCGGACAGGGCACATTTCCAATTGTTCTGATTATCGGGACTGCAGGTAAATTTGCTTTGAGCCGCATATTCGCCTGCAAATATTTTGTAACTGTTGCGATCGTAGTTGTCATACCGGGTAGCATTCTGAAAGAACCATTCCGGATTGGCATAATAATGTTCATCAACAATCTGGGCATTCAGTTTTTTTAATTCCCGGGAAGCATAATCAAAGTCTTTTCCTGATGGAGACGGTCCTGTCCCGGTTACAATTTGGATATCAGGATACTTTTCTTTAATAGCTTTTACAAATGCCTTATAACGCTCGATGTATTGCGAACCCCATTGTTCATTGCCAACACCAATAAATTTCAGGTTAAACGGCGACGGATGACCCATGCCTGTACGCACCTTGCCCCATTTGGAGTCAGCAGGACCATTAGCGAATTCAATTAAATCGAGCGCATCCTGTATATAAGGATCAAGTTGGTCCAAAGGGACAACTTCAGCCGTGTTGAACTGGCAGGCCATGCCACAGTTCAATATTGGCAAAGGTTCTGTACCAATATCTTCAGCGAGCTGAAAATATTCAAAAAAACCCATACCAAATGATTGATAATAATCGGGAGTAAGACGGTGGGCAAATTCAGTATTCCATCGGTTTACAATCAGATGGCGGTCCTCGATTTTACCCACAGTGTTTTTCCACTGATAGCGGTTTGCCAGGTCTCTTCCTTCGACAATACAACCACCAGGGAAACGAAGAAAACCAGGTTTAAGATCGGCAAGCAGTTGTACTAAATCAGACCGTAGTCCTTCAGGGCGGTTTTTCCAGGTGTCATCCGGGAAAAGTGAGATCATGTCGAGGTCTATTGATCCGTTTCCTTCGAACCATATGTTCATTCTGGCTTTTAGTTCAGTTGCATCAGCCGCAAAACTTACAGAATATTTCTTCCAGTCCTTTGAATCCGGAACAAGGCCGGTTGCAGCTATCAATTTGCCCTGAATATTAACCAGTTCTATATGCATTTTCAGGGTGCTGCCCTCCAACTGGCGGGCCAGAACCGAAAAATGATATGTCATTCCTTTTTTAATTCCCATTCCTCTGAAACCTGCATTGGATAACCCAAAGGAAGGTTCGCCAGGAGCGATTGTAATTCTTGCATAGCGGGGATTGGCAGGGTCTGTTTCACTCCTGTTAATGATCAGCACACCTGTCGTAGTATCGGGCTTCATTATTTTCCATCCCATCAATGGCCTGGCAAATTCGAAAGAGCGGTTTTTCACCAGCTCGGCATAAATACCTCCGTCGGCAGCAAAGTTGATATCTTCAAAGAAAATACCCCACATTGTGGGCTGGATAGAAGTGACAGGTCTGTCAGAATTAACCATTATGATATTCTGAGTCTGAGCCTTGCAAATAACACATGAAGCAAAAAAGAAAATTAAATAAAAAAAATTCTTCATAAACCTATTTTTAAATTGTTCAGAATATTCCTGCTATGAGTAATAAATACCTGAATTTAAAATTAAAAAACAATTCCGGATGGTCATCGTCAATCCCTTGAAGCAGATCAGGAAGATGAATAATTAACAGCTTGGTGGGGATATTCCTGACTATTAAAAAGAACAGTAATTGTGGTAATGACAATTGACATTATCATAATTAATCATTTAATGTATCCTGTAAAGCCCGGCTCCATGACGATTGATAGTCCGGGTAAATGAGTCTGTGAATTTTCCAAGATTTTCACCTGTCCACAGATCTTTGACAGTATGAGTACCAGTCAATCCGATCTGCTCAAATTTCACAGTAATTGAAGCGGTGTCAGATGGCTGCGGACCGGCAGGATCTTCGACAAATACAAGAAATTTTGCCGTATTGTTCCTCCTTAACTGAGATTCCGGATCAGGACTGGCCGAACCGCCAGCCGGAATAACATTTTGCAGACCGGCTTTTGCTTTGAACCTCGTCATTCTTTCCGGTAAATCGTAAACTATAATTGATGTTGCATTAACATTGATGCCATTTTTATACACTTTGCCATCAACACTGAGTTTTTCGCCACTGGCTGCCCTGTTAATAACAGGCTCTCCCCCTCCGCTCCAAGTACCGGACCATTTCAAGTCTGTCAGATTGACTGAACCTTTGGGACCCGTAAGTTTAGGTTCTATCCAGTCGCAATCATGTCTTGCAAAACCAATCACATCGTCATAAGTTGCCACAAGGTATAATTTCCTGGCGCCACTTATATCTATATCAATCTCTGCACTTTGTCCTGCGGTTTCAGGTGTTATCTGTTCACTCTTCCAGATTGCTTTGCTTTCAACTACCTGTTGCTGATCGGAAGCATTGAACAATGCAAGATATTTGTCTCCTGTCTCAGGGTCATCAGCTGTCCAGGCAATAAGGTCATTCTCTCTGAAAAGCTGTTTTCCTCCGGCACTTTTCTGATTAACCTCAAGAACATCTTTATTGGTGATAAGTGATAATGTAAATTCGTCATTGCTTGGCAGATCACCGCCAAACATTAAAGGAGAACGGAAAATTGCAAAAAGTGACATTAAAGTGTTCTGTTCATCTTTTGTAAATGCTGTCATCCTTGGTGCTCCCCGTTCAGCCCTCAGACCGATTTTTCCAAGAGGAAGCATATCTCCGTCGGGATAACAACCTGACACACCTAGTCCGGCCCAAGTGTTAAGAATTCTGAATTGATTCTTAAGAGCGTTCCAGTTATCCCAGAAATCATTAGAAGTGCGCCACATATTTACATTCTTCTTAAGGAACTCTATTGTTTCAGGTCTATCTCCCCCGGGCGAAATGCTAATTACAATTGGTCTCCCACAGTTATCGATAGCTTTTCTAACCATTTCAATCTCAGCAGTACGTCCCGAAAGATCATCAACCTTGACAAAATCAAGTCCCCATGATGCATATAGCTTAAACAACGAATTATAATATTCCTGAGCACCGGGTTTGCCGGCAACAATTGCGTACATGTCTTTCAACCAGAAACACTGACCTTCTATTGAATAAATATCCTGAGCTTTTGCATTAGTTCCGAGTATTGGAGTATTAGTCTTTACAGCCAAAACAGGAATACCGCGCATCATATGAATACCGAATTTCAGACCTTTATTATGGATATAATCAGCCAGGGACTTAAATCCGTTGCCGTTTGCTGCTGAAGGAAACCTGTTGACAGCTGGAAGAAAACGACCATATTCATCTATACTATAAACAGGATCCTTTTCATTATATCCCCCTGATTTATCATTTGCCACATACCATCTTATGTCCACTACAATATATTCCCATCCGAATTTTTTAAGATGGGCTGCCATATAGTCGGCATTTGCTTTAACCTCATCTTCAACTACTGTGGGTCCATAACAATCCCAGCTGTTCCATCCCATAGGCGGTGCAGGAGCCCAGGAATGAAATGTGGGCTTAATCACATCTGAAATGGATGCTTTCTTAGTTTGGCACTGTGTTAAAAACATCAGTGGCATTATGATCACAGCAATCAGAACTACTGTTTTGAGAAAAGGTCTGGAAACAGTCCAAATGAGAAGGTTTGGTTGTGTCTTCATTTAGAAGTGATAATTAACTTTATGCTTTTCAATTAATCCGATCATAATTACTTACACGTGTACTTTCACGTGTAAAAATAAATAATTGTTTTTATTTACTACTCTTATTTTGAAAAAATAATCTGAAATTTTTAAAATAAAAGAAGAGGATGTCTCAAAAGCCTTCTTAATATTTTTACCCCTAAATCCCCCAGGGGGGACTTACTGATTTACTGATAGTTAAAAGCCTCCCTTGGGGGGATGGGGGGTAAATAATCACCTTTTGAGACACCCTCCCTCCTTCACAATTTTTTGACTTGAATCAAGGACGTGGCATGGCCCTGTATATCATTTAACTTTCAATTTATAACACCTTATGGCATTTTCAGAGTATATCTTTCTGACTACTTCTTTCGGAAGCTGCAGACCTTCAAATTTACCCCTGAACATATCAGAGGTCATGGTATCTTTTGTAGTGAAGTATTTCCAGTCATCAATCCATGTTTCATGTGTCCATTTTGATACCTTATCATGGTCATCAGACTCATGGGATGAAAGGTCAGTTCCGTAAAGAAGCCTGTCCTGATACTTTATGCAAAAATTGCGAACCTTTTCCCTGTCCTTTGCGGATTGATATTGCAGGTGGCATATACGGGCAGCCATGTCGACAGCCATATTTGGAAATTTATCCAGCCTTTTGGCCAGCTCATCGACATTCCATTCAAGGCTGCCGAGATGACAACCAACAAATTTCAGATCAGTATGCATTTCGAGAAGATGATCGCGTGCATTTATCTGATCTTCATACGAAGGATATTCAGGATGTAGGAACATATGATACTGCGGATTCTCAGCAAAATAGCTGCTGTCGCTGCTGACCGTCATCTGATTTAATGGTAACCAGCAGTTACGTGGTTCTCCAATATGACCGGTGATCGGCAGATTCTTACTTATAATAAAATCAATTACCGGTTTAAGGGCGGAATCATCAACCATAATGAACTTTCCATTTTTATCTCTTTCGGTCATCCCAATATTCTTCCAAAGCTTAACAGAAACAGCACCTCCAGAGATATTCTCGTTAAGGTGAGAAATAGCCTTCTTACTCCATTCAGCTGTTCCCCAGCCTGCCGTATCGAAATAAAATGTAGCGCTATAGAAAACCCTGCCAGGATATTTTTTAACAGAATTAAGCGCCCATTCAAGTTGCTTTTTGACAGCTGTTGAATCTGAGTGGTCAACGTTAATAGTCAACAGTACAAAATTATCTTTCGCCGCCTGGTCTTCAAAAAATCCCTTATCGCTGTTAATATGTACATGCGAATCGATTTTCAGAACTGACTTATAATCATTCATTGTATAAAAAGGAGTCTGGCATCGGGTAAATGTCAGGAACAATGAAATTATAATTAAAATTATTGTTCTCATTTGTTTTCAGATGGTTGAAAGAGAATAAATATATGCAAAAAAAAGGAAGAGCACAAAATTAAATAGATGCTCCTCCCCGGTTCAGTTTTAGGCTAATATATGTCAGGTGTTGTTTACCTGGGCATTACAACATATGGTGCAGCGTTAAGGAAATCAATACTTTTCTGGCAGCTTGTAAACTGGTCGAAACTATATTCCTCAACTTCAACAATACCATATTGCATTCCTGATTTTGGAGCTGCTGCCCAGATAGCAGCCCAATCCATCATTGTACCTGCTCCCCCGATTTCCTTTTTGTCTTTTATGTGCCAAAGCTCGATACGGCCAGGGTACTTATTGAAATAATCCACTGGCTTTGCTCCACCCACAACTGCCCAGTAGAGATCCATTTCAAACATAACTTTTTTGGGATCAGTATTTGCCATCATGAAATCATAAATCGTTTGTCCTTCCAGCTTGGTGGAGAATTCTTTATCATGATTATGGTAACCGAATCGGATACCTTTTGCTTTACATTTCTCACCAATAGTATTAAAATATTCACAATAGCGCTTCAATGTATCCAGAGACCGATATGCTCCATCTCCCATAAATGGCTGAACAAGGAATTTTGCACCTGCAGCAACATGAGCCTCAATACAAGTATCCCACCAGGCCATCGTCTTGGCATAGCTGGCAGGATCAGGCAGGAACTGGCCTACATGAGAACTAAGTATAGTCAATCCGTTTTTTTGACAAAGAGCCTTAAAAGCAGCCGGAGCCATGCCATATAATTTTCCGTCCTCATAGCCTGCAGGCTCAACAAACTTATAGCCCATTTTGGCTACTTTTTCTATCGCAGCAGGTACGTTCTTCATGATTGAATCGCGAATGGAATACAACTGCAACCCAATGTTTTTCTGAGGTTTTGGTACGAAAGAATAAAATGCGGATAAGATGAGGCCTGTAACAACCATAATTAGGATAATCGAAATAATGCTTCTTTTTTTCAT
>PMIJ01000087.1 GCA_003157015.1 Bacteroidales bacterium | reverse complement strand
ATAGATAATTGGTCGCTTCGATTAGATTTTATAATTTTACTGAAAACTATAAAAACAGTTTTTCAGAGAACAGGTTTGTAATTCTTTTATAATTTAAATTATGACAAATAAATTAAGGTATTATTATAAATGTGCGTTAATCATTTTATTGATGATTTTCACAATTTCATGCGTACCAACAAAACAGTTAAGTTATTTCAATGATCTTGATGAGCTGAATGAGCCGGGTGTAAATCCCAGGACACAGAAACTGATCATGCCTTTTGATAAACTTTATATTAAAGTAATAAGTATTGATCCGCAGACTAGCCAGATATTCAATGCCACGGAAGAGATGAGAAGCGGTGTCAACAATGGTATTATCGGTTACCTGATTGATGAAAAAGGAAATGTAGATTTCCCTTTTGTAGGCAACATAAACGTAGCTTCTCTAACCACTGCACAGGCTGCTGAGAAAATACAGAAAGCTCTTAGTGATTATGTCCCAAACACCTCGGTAACTGTCAAATATGTTGATAACCAGGTAACAGTATTGGGTGAAGTAAAGCAGCAGGGAGTATTCCCTTTCATACAGGATAAACTGAACATTTATGAGGCTTTAGGTCTGGGCGGTGGACTTACTCAATACGGTGACCGGAAAAAAATCATTCTTATCAGGAATGAAGGCCCAAAAATAATGCATTATCGTCTGGATCTTTCAGATTCCAAAATCGCTGGCAAGGATTATTATTATATTCTTCCTAATGATGTTATTGTTGTTGAACCACTAAAAGCGCTCTCATCAAGCTACCAGAATATTACTTATACCACAATACTCAGTTCGATAACCACACTGATTGCTGTGCTACTTTTTACTAATGTTAAATTTTAATAAATCAGACTTTAATGCCAACTCAAAAAGAAACCACGTCCGAAGCTTTTATAATCAAGGATTTCCTGTTAACTGCTTTATCTTATAAATATGCATATATTGCCTGCCTGTTATTTTGTCTGATCGTCGCTTTTCTGATAAATAAGACATCGCCGACAGTGTTTGGTGTAAATTCTATTATCGGTCCCATCGAGGATAAAGGAACTGCACTCAGGGGCTCTCAAAATCTGTTTAACGGATACGGCGAGTACAACCAGGTCAGAAACCTTGATAATGATATTAATAGCCTGAATTCATTCAGCCTGGTATCGACGACAATTAAAGATCTAAACCTTGAAGTAGGATATTTCGCGGAAAAAAAAATCATTTTAAAAAAATCTCACCAGATATATTTAGGATCCCCTTTTACTGTAAGTATTGACAAATCGCATATTCAACCTATCAATGTAAGAATCTATATAAAAATTATTGACGATAAGAATTATAGGATAAGCTCATCAGGTGATAAAGTTTCACTTTACAATTATGTGGATAACATTGTTGTAAGTGATAACAATTTGTTCAAACTCGATACTATCTGTAAATTCAATGAAACTGCAGGAAATAAGAATTATAAGTTTTCAGTTTCACTGAATAAGGATTATTATCACCCTTCTTCGATAGATGAAAACCAGATGTATTTTGAATTCTACCATCAGGACCTGCTCGCGAATGATTACCTGAAAAGACTTAAGGTTGAATCTGTTAGCCTTAAGTCTTCATTAATCAAGGTGTCATTTCATGGACAAAACATGGGCCTCACAATTGACTTTTTAAATAAATACCTTCAGGCATATTTAGACGAGGACCTTTCCAAAAAGAATAAAATCGCCCAAAAACAGGTGAATTTTATTGATACCCAGATTTCTGGAATATCTGACTCTCTGGTTAAGTCGGAATCCAAACTTAAGGATTACCGATCAGAAAACCAGGTTACAGATTTGAGTTACCAGGGGCAACAGGCCTTGCAGGAAATGACGAAAATACAGTCTGACCGTTCAACCCTTGTGGTTCAGGAACATTATTATAATTACATTCTCGACTATTTTGACAAGAATAAGGATGTCGCCGGATTGGCTCCGCCGTCATCGGCAAATGTTGTTGATCCGCTTATGAATTCGCTTGTTCTTGATCTTTTGAATCTCAATTCACAAAGATCAAGCTTATTAGCTAATAATACACAGAAAAATCTTTTCCTTGGCACGATTGAAAACAAGATCAACGATCGGAAACAGAGTATAATTGAGAATGTGCGAAATAGTCTTAATAATCTTAAGATGACGCAGAATGAGCTTAATTACAGGGAGGAAAAGCTTTCAAAAGAAATTTCAAAGCTTCCGAGAACAGAACTTAATATGGTAAGTATGCAGCGTAAGTTCAATCTGACTGACGCAATATATACTTTCCTCCTTCAGAAACGTTCGGAAGCAGCAATAACAATGGCATCAAATATTCCGGACTATGAGGTGCTCGAGCCTGCACGTGAGACATCAGCAACTGTATTGTCTCCGAAAAAGAACCTGAATATGATAGGTGCATTTTTTCTTGGTATCTTCTTCCCGACAGCTTTCATTATTCTGAAAAAATTCTTTAACGAAAAAGTCACCGGTATTAATGATGTTGAAAATTTGTTAGGAAGATCAGTATTAAGTGTGATTTACAGCAATTCCTATCCGAATGAGGCAGTTGTGAATGATGCTCCAGGGTCTTCAATTTCAGAATCCTTCAGAAATTTGCGAAGCAGTTTATTCCTCAGATACAAATCTGAACCTGTTAAAGTGATTCTGGTTACCTCATCTCAGCCGCAGGACGGAAAAAGCTTTATAGCTTTTAACCTGGCCTCCTCTATTGCTTCTGTTGGATATAGAACAATTATCATCGATTGTGATCTCCGCAGACCTACTCTTCATATAAAATTTAAAGAATCAAACACTACCGGCCTTTCGACTTATATGTCGGATCATTCATCAAAAGAGGAGATAATTCACGATTCTTTTATAAAGAATCTCTCATTTATCCCTGCCGGTCCTGTTCTGGCAAATTCTTCAGAAATGATTGAGGCGGGAGCCCTCGACGAACTTATGAATTACCTTAAAAAAGAGTACCATTATATTATAATTGATACTACGCCTTCAGGTTTGGTTGCAGATGCTGCCCTTATGATTAAATATTCCAATATAAATCTTTTGGTTTGCAGAAACAATTACACTAATAAAGATGTTTTCAATGACGTACTGAATTTATTAAAAACAAATAAAGTTGAAAATTTCGATATTGTATTCAATGATCTCAATATAAAGGAAAGCAGGTATGGCCGTTACAATGATTATTACAAAAAAGGCTGAATAGGTCAATCTTATAACAATAATTAAAATAAATCATAATTCTATGAAACATGATCCTGTAATAATAAAGGAAAAATTAAAATCATACATTCAGCAGACAACGCATGTTGATATCGGAAAGATTCAGGATGATTCCCTTTTTTTTAAAGAAGGATACCTTGATTCGATGGGATTCATCATGTTAATTACATTTATTGAAGATGAGTTTGATTTTAAAACAAGTGATGCTGACCTTGTAGAAGAAAACTTCGAATCTATCAATGCTATTACTGGCTATATATTAAGAAAAAGCGACGAATAGTAGCAAAAACCTCTATTTTAAAAACACAATAAAGATGTGCGGAATAGTCGGAATATACAGTAATGCTGAATCGTTGCGCGACCCCGAACTCCTATTAACCAGGATGCTCGCACGGATAGAATATAGAGGACCCGATGAGAGTGGTATATATATTAACAGTAAAATTGCTCTTGGCAGTGTCCGTCTGAGCATTATAGACCTTAAGACCGGACAGCAGCCATTATCATCAGAAGACGGCAAGTACTGGATAGTATTTAATGGTGAAATTTTTAACTATGTGGAACTTAAAGATGATCTGAAAAAGGTTGGATACTCTTTCAGAACAGAATGCGATACTGAAGTTCTGCTTAATGCCTACCTGGAATATGGATCGGAATGCCTGAACAAATTAAACGGACAATTTGTTTTCGCAATCTGGAACAATGAAAAGAAGGAATTATTTCTTGCACGCGACAGAGTTGGTATCCGGCCATTGTTCTACACCCAGACAGCCAATAATACTCTTCTCTTCGGATCGGAGATCAAAACCCTCTTTGAACATCCTGATGTTAAGCCTGAAATTGATCCCATATCAATGTCACAGGTTTTCACCTTCTGGTCTACACTCACGCCCGGGACAATCTTTAAAAACATCTTTGAACTGGCTCCGGGTCATTATATGAAAGTATCTCAGGGGAAAAAGGTTATCAAGCCATTCTGGTCGCTCAGATTTCCGGTAGATAAAGACGCCTGCTTCAGAGGAACAATAAACGAGGCCGCTGAAGAGCTCGAAAAAATATTAACCGACGCCGTCAGAATCAGATTAAGAGCTGATGTGCAGGTTGCTGCCTATTTAAGCGGCGGACTTGATTCAAGCGCCACTACAGCACTGATTAAAAAGGTGGCACCTGAAACACTTCAGACTTTCTCAATCAGATTTGAAGACAGTGAATTTGATGAAACGCCTTACCAGCAGGAAGTTTCAAAGTATCTCGGAACGAGACACACTGCATTTACCTGTCTGAGTCAGGATATCGGCAACTATTTTCCACAGGTGGTATGGCACTGCGAGATACCCATATTGCGAACTGCTCCGGTTCCAATGTTCTGCCTGTCTAAAAAGGTCAGAGAAAACAACATTAAAGTAGTTATAACCGGCGAAGGTGCTGATGAAATGCTGGCAGGGTATGATATTTTTAAGGAAGGAATTATCAGGGAATTCTGGTCACGGCAGCCCAATTCAAAATACAGACCTTTGCTTTTACAAAAGTTATATCCTTATCTTGCTCAGTTCCAGGGCAAGAACAAGAGCATGCTCAAATTGTTTTTTGGATATCAGCTACAGGATACTTCCTCACCATTTTATTCACATGTTTTAAGATGGAAGAACACATCAGCAATTCAAAACTATTTCTCCGAAGACTTAAAATCGGGTATAAATGGTTCTGACCTGCTTGAGGATGTCAGAAAGATGCTCCCTCCCGATTTTGATCAATATGACCGGTTAAGCAAATCGCAATGGCTTGAATCATCAATTTTTATGTCGAGTTACCTGCTGTCATCCCAGGGCGATCGTGTCGGAATGGCCAATTCAGTAGAAGGACGTTATCCATTCCTCGACTACAGGGTAATTGAATTTGCAGCCAAACTCCCGCCTGATTTTAAAATGCACGGACTTAACGAAAAGTTTATCCTGAAGCGAATGATGGATAAACGTTTACCTGAAAGTGTATTGAAACGGCCGAAGCAAGCCTACAGGGCACCTATGGCAGGCAGCTTTTTATCCACATCCGCAAAGGCATACGTAAGTGAACTGCTGTCAGAAAAGGATATTAATTTAACGGGGTTATTCTCCCCCAATTCAGTTCAGAAATTGCTGGATAAGATTTCTAAGGGCCAGATGGTGACCGAAATGGAAAACATGGCTCTTTCAGGAATTATCTCTTCACAGTTGATTTTTCATCAGTACATCTTAAAAGACAGTTTCAGACCTTCAATTCCGCAATTGCACAATTGCCGCATTATTCATGAAAAAAATCCAGTTTATTCCTTATAAATATATAATCGATAATGAAGAACAAAGATAAACGTCCATTCAGTAAAGATATTTTGATAATCAATGATATAGAAGCTGTCTACAACAAAATCATCAATGACCTTCAAAACAGTGTATTTCAGCGGTTGAACCGGATGGGTGGCGTAATTGGCATATCCGGGGGTATAGATTCATCTGTTTCAATGGCCCTCGCAGCAAAAGCGCTGGGAACTGAAAATCTTTTAGCCATTATGTTGCCGGAGCATGATTCGAGTGATGATAGCGCCCTTTTTGCACAAAAGCTGGCCGATAAATTCGGTGTAAAGGCAATTACTGAAAATATCACGGGTGCCTTGGAAGGATTCGGTTGCTATCAGAGAAGGGATGAGGCAGTTAAAAGAGTGTTTCCCGAGTATGACCCTTTAAAATATAAAATGAAAATCGGCATCAGGAGTTCTGGCCTGTATACGAATTTGCCTCCCCTGTTTTCAGTCACAATTATTGATAAAGAGGGAAATGAACAGTCAAAGCGGGTGCCTGCTCCTGAGCTCCGACAGATAGAAGCTGCTTCGAATTTCAAACAGCGCTGCCGGATGTCTATGCTATACTATCACGCAGAACTTCACCACTATGTTGTCATAGGAACACCTAATAAACATGAAGTGGAACAGGGGTTCTTTGTCAAAAACGGAGACGGCGGGGCCGATGTAATGCCTATAGCTCATCTCTACAAAACTCAGGTGTATCAGCTGGCACATTACCTCGGAGTACCACAGGAAATAATTGAACGCACTCCTACTTCCGATACTTACTCAGCTGAACAAACCCAGGAGGAATTCTTTTTCCAATTGCCTTTTCAGCAAATGGATCTGCTCTGGTTTGCCTTTAAAAATGAATATGACCCTGAGGAAGTAGGAAGTGTCATGGGAAGAACAGTTGATGAGATAAAAAAGGTTTTTGCAGGCTTTGAACGAAAGATTATGACAACACAGTATCTGCGAATGCCTCCCATTAGCTATTAAACATTTATATATGCTATGATTACTATACCGCAGCGTGTACTTGGTGAGGCGCTAATATTTTCTGCCAGAAACTGGCCTTCAAAAACAGCAGTAGTAATAAAAACCAGGGAATATTCCTATTCCGCGCTTAAGGCAAGTGCAGAATCGATTGCTCATCATTTAGTGTTTTCCGGAATCAAAAAAGGCGATAGGGTTGCTGTATATATGAATAACTCATGGCAAAGTGTAGTCTCAATTTACGGTATAACGCTTGCCGGAGCTGCATTCCTGGTAATTAATCCACAGACTAAAGCCGATAAATTACATTATATTTTAAAGGACAGCGGTGCTAAAATATTATTCTCCGAAAGCATACTGAATAATGAACTGTCCGGGGCACTGGGAGATCCCACTGATATCGGGGAGGTGATAATCTCCGGAGATATTAACAAAATAAGCAGGTTTCCTTCAATTAAACTTGTGGATTTTGAAGAAACCATTTCATCAGATTCCCCGAAATCGGTATTACCCCAGGTAATACCGAATGATCTGGCTGCATTAATCTACACATCAGGTAGCACAGGATTTCCCAAAGGTGTCATGATGACTCATCAGTCTATGGTTTTCACATCATGGAGCCTGGTTGAATACCTGAGACTTTCAGAAGAAGACCGTATTCTGCTGCTCCTGCCACTGGCATTTGATTATGGCTTATATCAGCTCCTGATGACAATTACTATAGGAGGCACATTGATTGTTGAACAATCTTTTACCTTCCCGGCATCTGTTTACAAACAGATAGAGCTTTCCAAACCGACAGTCTTTCCGGGAGTGCCTACAATTTATGCCATGATGATAGCAGCCAATAAAAAATCAGGATTGGCATTCGATTGCATAAGGAAAGTTACAAATACTGCGGCAGCCCTGCCTGAAGAATTCATTCCTGATCTTAAGAAGATTTTCCCAAATGCATTAATATTTAAAATGTACGGGTTGACCGAATGCAAAAGAGTGTGTTATCTGGAACCGGAACTGGTTGATATCAAATCAGAATCGGTCGGGAAAGCAATTCCTGGCACAGAGGTCTTTTTGTTATCCCAGGACGGAAAGCCTGTGCAACCAGGTGAACGCGGAATATTACATATCAGGGGACCACATGTTATGCTGGGTTACTGGCACAAAGAAGAACTCAGCAGAGATATGCTCAGGGAAGGTACCCTGCCGGGAGAAAGAATCCTGTGTTCAAATGACTGGTTCAAAATGGATGAAGATGGATTCTTATATTTTCAGGGCAGAACCGATGATATAATAAAAACCAGAGGCGAAAAAGTGAGTCCTTTAGAAATTGAAAACATCATTTATAAGATCCCCGGGATCAAAGAGGTTGCCGTAATAGGTGTTCCGGATGAATTAATGGGAGAAGCTATAATCGCTTTCGTTACTACACATGGCAATACCGAAATCGGTGAGACAGAAATTCAA
Organism: Bacteroidales bacterium; assembly: GCA_003157015.1. Classification (GTDB taxonomy): domain Bacteria; phylum Bacteroidota; class Bacteroidia; order Bacteroidales; family VadinHA17; genus LD21. The sequence goes on along the minus strand of PMIJ01000087.1, from coordinate 4,256 downwards.
AAAGAATGCTCATCAAGACTTGAGCTATTTATGATTCCCAAGCGGATAATCTTTCTGACTGAGATGCCAAAAAGTTCTAATAGTAAGATCGATAAAAAAGAACTCAGGAAATATTTTATAGAAAATGGATAAGTTGGAACTTTTTAAAACTATCAGCAATAATTTGACTAATACACTTCACCTTCTTGAAGATAAACCGGAGGAGACAACAGAATCGACTTTAAAGGCTTTGTGGTTCGCAGCTGCAGGATATCCGGTTTCTGCCGAAGGTTCTCTTAAACTTCCTATACCTGACCTCACAGAAAATCAGATCGAAAAGTTGCATCAATTAATCCAACTCAGACTTAAAGGTGTGCCGCTTGCACATATTACAAACAGGCAAAATTTCATGGGAATCGAGTTAATATCAGACAAAAGGGCATTGATTCCACGGAAAGAGACTGAATTATTAGGTAAAAAAGCGCTGGAGCTATCTGAAGAGATTGTCAGGTCACAAGGAAAATGTAATCTGATTGATGTTTGCTGTGGCTCAGGAAATCTGGGTATTGCGATAGCTTATTATAATTCTGATTGTATGGTCAATTCAAGTGATCTTTCGGAGGAAGCTGTGCAGCTTGCACAGGATAATGTTAATTTATTGAAATTAAATAATCGCATAAAGGTTAAACAAAGTGACTTGCTGTCTGCGTTTGAAACGGAAGATTACTATGAAAAAATCGACCTGATAGTGTGTAATCCACCTTACATATCAAGTTCAAAAGTCCAGAAAATGGATTCGGAGATCTCTTCAAACGAGCCTGTTCTAGCTTTTGACGGCGGGATGCTTGGCATAAGAATAATTCAAAAATTAATTTCCGAAGCTCCAAAATTTCTGACTTATCAAGGATGGTTGATTTTCGAGGTTGGTGCAGGACAAGGTAACTTTATTGCCCAGGTTTGTGAAAGAACTGCACTATATCAAAAAATTAATCTGATTCCTGATAACTCAGATATCATCAGAGTCATATCAGTTCAAAAAGCTTAACACCTTAAATTGATTAGTTATCCGGATTTAAACATTTGAATCTAAAAGTAATCTGAAAAAATTGAACAATGATGCTGCTTTTATCAACTAATTGGTACTAAGCTTTTTATAAAAAATGTTACTTAGCTTCTCTTTTCATAACTCCGATCAAAAAAGGACCTTTTAATATATAAGAGAACTGAAATTTGTTATTTCCAATTCTTAGCCTACAGCTTGTTTATTTAGCACTCTTACTTTATATCGATACCGAAGTGCTTTTTAATAAGTTTGGTAGATTCTGCTTCCGGAAGGTTATTAGTCGCAACCAGGCCCGGACTCTGAAGGTAGAGTAATTTCTGCATACTTCTTTTCATAACAACCTTTGCAGGATTTCCAATAATTACCGAATCATCAGGGAAATGACCTCTGACAACACTGCCGGCACCAATTATGCAATTGTTTCCAATAGATGCATTTAAAAGAATTATGCAATTAGACCCGATAAATACATTATTACCGATTATAATTTTCCCAAAAACGCCTCCTCCTATTTCACCGAGGAAAGAATTAACGCCACCGTCATGAGTAATAAATATTGTACCGCTGGTTATTCTGGCGTTATCGCCAATTTCTATTAAATAGGGTTCCGTTGAAAAAGAGACAGTATGAATGCTACAGTTTTTTCCAATCTTCACTCCTTGTCTTCTCAAGTAATTATTTCGTCTATCATTACTGACTTTTAAAATAAAGAGTTTATATAGTGCATTAATAATTTTAAAAATTGTCATCATAAGTTTTTTTTATGCAATTTTTGGATTATTACATTAAACGGCCTTCTATAGCATCAATAATGAATTTACTGAAAAGAGAAGAAACCCTGGATGAGAAGTCTTTTCCGGGGTGTGAATTACCTGGTACATCTACGTTTCTATCAAGCATGTAGAGGCCACCTTCTGTTTCATATTCATAAAAGTCCCATACAAAAATATTATCACCTTTATCATCCCATTCATCAATCATCCATTTATAGAAATACTGAGTCCTTTTAGCTTCGGCTTCTGAAATCTGACTCTTTACATAAATAGCCGGTGTCCATATAATAAACATAGTACTCGGGAACTCATGCATCTTTGATTTCAGAGCTTCATATTGCAGCTTGTAATTTTCGAAACTTTTTACATCTGAAGAAATATTTGGAGTCCCAGTATCTTCAACTATCCTGCTAACACCATAACAATGTTTGAAAATGATTACGTCGTATTCTTTTGTAAGCATTTCAAGAGTAGGTTCTCCCTTATAAGGATTGTTTCCGGCATTTTTCACCCAGATGTTATAATAATCATATGGATAGTTATTCCAGCCATATGGAGAAAGTTTAGGAAAGTTGCGCTCTTCTATAAAATAGTCAGATTTATTTTTTTTATTGTAATTTTTGAAATAGTCCGTGACATTGCTTTTTTTTGTCAGTCTGTAAATATACCTGTTTGTACTCCCCAGCCAAATGTTCTTCCCTGTGCTATGATGGAGAAATATAATTTTCTTCATTTCTTTTTGATTTGATTCACAGTTATGAGTAATGAAAAGGCTAAAAAAACTAAAAAAAAATTGAATATTTTTTAAATAAGGTTAAAAATCAATTATTTAATGTTTGTATTTTATGATACAACCCGATCATAATTTTTTACAAATATATACAAACCGATTGTAAAAATAAACCTGATTTACTTAAATAATAATAAATCAGGCATTACCGGGTAAACTCACATTATTTCAGATAATATTTATAAGATTTTTTACGTTTTTATAAAATTTCAAGTCATTTACTGACAAAAGATACTGACTGCTTACAGCCTATATTATATGAAACCAACATCATATCCTATATGTTTGCATTTCAGAATTAATCACCAGTTTTTAACTGTTGATCAAAATTTTATTGAAATAACAAAAAAAAGGTCTTTATTTGTTTCATTAAGTTACTCTCTCATCGTTGTAGTATTGTAAATTTGTTAAATATGTTAAGATGACTTTAACTTTTAAATTCTTCATCTAGTATAACTTTTTCAATAAATAAATAAATAATTAATAATTGTCAGTATGAAAAGAATAATGCCTCTTTTAGTTTTAGTATGCATAACTGCTGGAATTGCAATTATAAATAGTTGCAAAAAAGAAGATGTGATACCGACTCTTACTACCACTGCCTTAACCAATATTACGACTACTTCAGTTACAAGTGGTGGTTTAATATCGAAAGACGGTGGGGCTACAGTAACAGCTCGTGGAGTATGCTGGAGTACAACCTCAAATCCAACAGTTGGAGATTCCCATACATCCGATGGTAATGGAGCCGGAAGTTTTACAAGTAACATAACAGGATTAACTCCAAATACACTTTATCATGTCAGGGCTTATGCTACTAACAAAGTAGGAACTGCTTACGGAGCTGATATTTCATTTACAACAACCCCTATTGTTGTTCCGACTCTTACGACAGTTGCTGTGACTTCAATTACCGCGACTACAGCTATTTCAGGAGGGAATATTACATCAGATGGAAATGGAGCAATAACAGCAAAAGGTGTCTGCTGGGCTCTGACAACTGGACCTACCATCACCAATTCTTTAACAACTGACAGTACCGGATCAGCAAGTTTCGTAAGTAATCTTTCAGGATTAACATCCGGGGTAATTTATTACGTGAGGGCATATGCTACAAACAGTGCCGGTACAGCATACGGAAATGAGATTACATTCACCACAGCACTGTTTGCTCCCACAAATGTAGTGGCAGCAGCAGGTAATGCGCAGGCCACGGTAACTTTTACAGCACCAGGTGGTGGCGCAGTAGTAACAGGATACACGGTAACTTCAACTCCTGGTAATATTACCGCGAATGGTTCCGCAAGCCCCATTACAGTTACTGGGCTTACTAATGGAACTGCATATACTTTTACAGTGATTGCCACAAATGCTAATGGGAACAGTCCGGCAAGCACTGCATCAAATTCAGTGACACCTTCATCAGTTCCGGGTGCACCAACAATTGGTACAGCAACTGCAGGTAATGCACAAACTATTGTAGCATTTACTGCGCCGGCGAGTAATGGTGGATCAGCTATAACAGGATACACAGTAACTTCAAATCCTGGTAATATAACCGGCACGGGTTCCACAAGTCCAATTACTGTTACAGGGCTTACTAATGGAACTGCCTATACCTTCACTGTAGTTGCCACAAATGCCAATGGTA
>PMIJ01000126.1 GCA_003157015.1 Bacteroidales bacterium | reverse complement strand
CGGCCAGTTATATTTCATGAGTTTGTCAAGGGTTTTGCTGTTGAATTTCAGACTGAATTTCTCGTATTTGGCAGCATACTCCTTTAAGAAATGTTCGGCAAGCAAAACAATATCTTCACCGCGGTCACGCAAAGGAGGTATCTCAATCACGATTGTGTTAATCCGGTAATATAGATCTTCACGGAACAGGTCATTTGAGACCATTTCTTCCAGATTTTTATTTGTTGAACAGATAAGATGAATATCAAAAGGTATTGCAGTCTTTGATCCGACTTTATAGATTACCCGATTTTGAATGGCTGTAAGCAGTTTGGATTGCATTGTAAGAGAAAGATTGCCTATTTCATCCAGGAACAGGGTGCCTCCGGAAGCCGTCTCAAACCAGCCTGTTTTATCTTCTTTCGCATCAGTAAATGCACCTTTGATATGTCCGAACATCTCACTCTCGAATAATGTCTCGGTAATTGTGCCGATGTCAATGCTGATAAATGCTTCATCGGCTCTGCGCGAATTATTATGGATCTCTTTTACAATTAATTCTTTTCCTGTCCCATTCTCGCCTATCACTAAAACATTTGCGTCTGTTCTGGCTACCTTTTTTATTATCTGCAGAACATTTTCTATTGTCTGAGATTTCCCGATAAGGGGATCAGACTGATTAATGATCCCTTTATTTATCTGCTTTTGCCTGTCGCGCAGTTTTTTATTCTCAATCTTTGACTGTCTGAGTTTAAATGCTGCCTGCAGAGAGGTAATTAGCTTATTATTGTCCCAGGGTTTTACTACAAAATCGGTGGCTCCTTCTTTTATAGCCCTTACAGCCAGATTTACGTCTGAATAAGCAGTTATCATTACCACAGCGGCAAGAGGATCTGATTTTAATATCCGGTTGAGCCAGTATATGCCTTCATTGCCTGTATTAACCCCGGCTGAAAAGTTCATGTCAAGCAAGATGACATCATATTCCTCCTTGTTAATGCAGCTGATTATCTGATTAGGATTTGAAATACCGGTTGTACTCTCAAATTCCGGTTCAAGCAGCTGGATCAGCGCTTTTAAAACCTGTTTATGGTCGTCAACGATAAGTAATCTGCCGTTCATTTTGTAATACTGTTAATTAAAGATAATTAAGAACTTACACTGAATTAGATAAATTGAACATTGAGTTGCAAAGAACTAAACTCCTCTTTTTTATTTTGAACCCCCCTTTCGTTTTCCCCCAAGGGGGAAATGTTTAGCTCCTCCTTCCCCCAGGGGGGAAGGTTGGGAAGGGGGTAAAGAACTGACTAACCATTTTAAAATCCATTTTTATGTCTATATTCTGGACATTATATGCCCCTATATTAGACAAATATAAGTTATATTATTTTGATTTTATTGCTTAAATGATTAATTTTCAAAGAGTAAAAATTATTGGCATGGTAATTGGGAAAGGTCCTGGCTGCTGGGTGCTAGGGGGTCAAGACCCAGTACCCAGCACCAAGCACCAAGTAATCAATAACCAGAACCTGGCAACTTTGATCAAGAACTACTTCAAAATCGCTATCCGGAATATCAAAAGGTATTCAACATATTCAATTCTGAATATAAGCGGCATGGCTATAGGCATGGCCTGCTCAATTCTAATTCTTTTATGGGTACAGGATGAATGGAGCTATGACAAACATTTCAAAGATGCCAATAATCTGTATCGTGTGCTTGAAAAAACAATAAGTATCGATGGTCACCTGTTTCAGGAAGCCAAACCACCGACTGCACTGGCAGCTGCTTTAAAAGAGCAATATCCTGAAATAATAAGGTCTTCAAAATACCTGACCTTTCCTATTTCATTTCAAAAAGGCGATGAATATATACCTGAAGTGGTTGCTTTTGCTGATGAGGACTTTTTAAAAATGTTTGATATCGAATTTAAACGTGGTGATATAAACAGCGCTTTTAACGGGCCCATGAACATAGTTCTGACAGAAGAGATGGCTCATAAGTACTTTGGGAACGATGATCCGATTGGTAAAACATTGAAGCCATCAGGTTTCACCTTCACCATCACAGGTGTTGTAAAGAGTTTACCTCATAATAGTCACCTGAATTTTGATTTTTTGGTTCCTTTTGAATATTTAAAAGGAATGGGTTTAAATATGAATGACTGGGGTGCTCATGGCAGTTGTTATTCCTATATAGAGCTTAAAGCAGGAACAGACAGCAAATTTGTCGACAATAAAATTAAAGATATTGTCCAAAGAAATTTGAAGGATCCGGTTTATAAACCTGAGATCTTCCTTCAAAACGTAAAAAAGATTCATTTGTATTCTTCAGGTAAATATGCTTTCGATCTTCCCGGTCAGGGTGATGTAATATACGTAAGGATCCTGGGCCTCGTTGCTATTTTTATACTCGTAATTGCATGCATAAACTTTATGAGCCTGGCAACAGCGCAATCAACCAGAAGGGCAAAGGAAATTGGAATGCGGAAAATAACAGGTGCAAGCAAAACAAAAATAATCCTCCAGTTCTTAGGAGAAACACTGCTGATCGTATTGATAGCTCATATAATTGCCATGATTCTCGTAGAATTGTTTCTGCATGGCTTTAATAATCTTACAGGAAAACAATTGTTTGTTGATTACCAAAACTCGGGCTTATATTTTTGGCTGATCACAGTAGTATTGGTTTGTACTTTATTGGCCGGAAGTTATCCCGCATTGTATTTATCTTCTTTAAAGCCTTTGAATATTATAAATGGTATAATAAATAAACCCGGTAAGGCAGGATTCAGGAGAGTCATGGTTGTTCTCCAGTTTTCTCTGTCTTTCCTGCTTATCATATTCACTCTGATTGTCGGAAGTCAGCTTAAATTTTTGCAGCATGGGAATCTTGGCATTAATATTAATAACATAGGTCATTTCAAATTCGATGGTATTCGTAACGAAACTTTAAAAGCGGAACTTGGCAACAATCCTGATATATTGAGTACAACAATAGAAGCTCCGGATGTTTTCGATGCTGATGGTACCGCACAAAGTTTTGACTGGGAAGGCAACAAGGTCAATGGTGAGTTTTATTTCAGTGCTCTTTATACTGATCCGGATTTTGCAAAAACATTTCAACTTGAGTTAAAGGACGGGCGTTTCTTTTCTTCTGATTTTCCAGGTGACAGTACTGCATTGGTGATCAATGAAACAGCAGCAGAAATCATTAGCTTTAAGGAACCAATTGGAAAGATATTATCAAGTAGAGGAGATAAATTCAGAATTATCGGAGTAGTAAAAGATTTTCACATTAAATCATTACACACTAAAATTGAACCACTTGCCATACTGAAATTGAACGGAATGAATGGTAATTGTTATGTCAGAATGAAACCTGGTCATATTACCTCAACCGTTGATTATATAAAAAAGATTTTTAAATCACATAATCTTGATTATCCGTTGCAGTTTAAATTTCTTGATGATGAGTATGATAAGTTGTACCGGACAGAACAGAGAATAGGCAAAATACTTGGTTACTCCTCCTTTCTGGCTATTATAATATCATGTATGGGACTTATAGGATTGTCCTTATTCATGATTGAAATCCGCACAAAAGAGATAGGGATAAGGAAAGTGAATGGAGCTAAATCAATTAAGATATTCTTGTTGCTATCAAAAGAATATCTTGTATTGGTATTGATTTCAATACTAATCTCAAGCCCGATTGCCTGGTTTGGCATAAATAAATGGTTGCAAAGCTATGCATACCGGACTACTTTAAATCCATGGATTTTTGCTGTGGTTGGCCTGATTGTTCTGTTTATCGCATTGCTGACGGTAGGCCTTCAATCGTATAAGGCCGCAAGAAAAAATCCGGTCGATGCACTGAGGTATGAGTAGGAAAAGGCACAGGGTACAGGGGAAGAAGGTGTGAGGTGTGAGGTGTAGATTAACACTGATCAGACCATCAAATTTTACAACCTTATTATTCAAGGAAGATGATGAATTTGATAGAATGGTGAATTAATAGAATAAAATAGCTTTCATGAGGTATAGAAATCCGTCAGTAGTTTTTAAAAAATTGACTAAATGAAAAAGACTATCTTATTCCTGCTTTTAATCAACTTTTGCTCTTTTACTTACTCACAAATAATTAAAGGAACTATTCTCGACAAATCCAATGATTCCAGAATTAGTTTTGCAACAATCTATCTTAATGGAACCTATGTTGGCACAAATTCAGATCAAACTGGATATTTTGAATTAGATATCACTAAGTATAGTTCCATGCCATTAACCATAAGTGCATTAGGATACTATTCCATTACACTTTCAGATTTTTCAAAAGATAAACCATTAATTGCATACCTGACACCCAAGGTATTTGAATTGGATGAAGTTGTCGTTAAATCGAAATCTCTTTCCAGAGAAAGAAAAGAGAAATTAATTCTCTTTCGAAATGAGTTTCTTGGCCCAACTGAGAATGGACAAAATTGTGAAATAACTAATGAAAACGATATTTCATTTAATTATGATTCGGATAAGGATACATTGAAAGCTTTTGCTTCTAAACCCCTGCTGATTAACAATAGAAGATTAGGATACAAGATCACTTATTATCTTGATAAATTCGAGTATTATAAAAAAACCAAATCATTCTTTTATCAGGGAACCATTATTTTCAATGAAGATTCAATAAGTGATAAAACTCAAAAACAATCCATTGACAGAAGAAGAAGATATGCTTATCTTGGATCGAGAATGCATTTCTTCAGAGAACTATGGACAAATAATTTAAGCAAATCAGGATTTAAGATTTTAAACTCATCGGATGAAAATTTAGACTATAAAAACCTGGTAATTCAAAAAGACAGCCTTAGAAAGTTTCTTTCTTACAATGAAAAAATAGGCATTGGCTATTATAGCAGAACGCCATCAAGCTATATTGTTTTTCATAAAAATGAAGTTTTCTTTGATAAGAATGGTTATTTTGATTCCTCAGGCGTTGCGTGGGAAGGACAAATGGCAAAATTACGAATCGGAGATCTTCTCCCATATGAATACAGTAATAATTTAAAATGAATCTGATTGTGGCTTACGAGGTCATAGTTCATTTGAATTTTATATTCTGAAGATGTTTTTATTATCAATACTATTTTGTTTTCTGCCAAAATTCTAATTATCGACTAAACTTTCCCCTATATGTTTAAAACAATTTTCTTATTAATGCTAACCATATTCTGTAATTTAATACTGAGCGGGAATAATACGAATTCACCATATTATTCAACTGAAGACTCGATAAAGATTATTGAGAAAGTTTATCTACATGTTGACAGAGACATGTATTCCCCTGGCGATAATATCTGGTTTAAAGGATACCTGATTGATGCCACTAACAGATTACTGACGAATCATAGCCAGAACCTGCATGTTGAATTGATTTCAACCGACTTTAAAATTATTGACAGTCGTATTGTAAAGCTAGAAGAAGGATTAGGCAACGGGGATTTCCAGTTACCCAAAATCATGAAATCAGGTCAATATAGTTTAAGGGCATATACTAATTATATGCGGAACTTTGGCGATCAGTTATTCTTTATTAAGCCCATTACAATTATTAACTCATCAACTTCAGGTAAGGATTTTCCTGATAGTACCACTATTGCTAGAAATAAACTCGAAGTAAGCTTCTTTCCAGAGGCTGGTTCCTTAATAGAAAATGTTCCCTCGGTTGTTGGATTTAAAGCTGTAAACGCTTCCGGCGGCAGTAGTAATGTTTCCGGGGAAGTATATTCATCGACAGGAGAATTAGTAACAACATTTAAAAGTGTCCATAAAGGAATGGGCAGATTTACTATAACTCCGGTTTTGGGTTTAGATTATTATGCGATTGTTAAAAACCTTGCCAGTGATGAAGTGAAAAGTGAACTCCCAAAATGTATCCCAACTGGTTTAGTTTTAAATATATCAAAAAGCCAGACTAATGAACTGGTAGTTATAGTACGAACAAATCAAAAAACTCTGCCTTTATTTTCAGATAATGATCTTTCTCTTACTTTTTCAGCACACAATATAGTTTATAAGGCATTTAATTTTAAAATAAAATCCCTCAATGATTCTCTTATTCTCCCAACTGATGATCTACCTGATGGCATAATAGCATTAACTCTGTCAGATCCGGGAAATAAACCTCTCTGTGAAAGGCTGGTTTACATTCAAAATAATGAGGATTTAAAAATCAATCTTGAAACAAACAAAACTATATATAAGCAGCGTGATTCTGTGTCAGTTAAAATATCTATGTCAGATAATTATGCGCTTGCTCCGGAAGCCTATGCCTCGTTATCAGCAACTGAAAGTACTTCTACATACAGTAGTTCTCAGTTTCCTTCAACCATTTCTTCCTGGTTTCTTCTTGAATCAGATGTCCATGGCCCGGTTGAAGAACCCTCATATTATTTTGATACGTCAAATCCTGACAGACTAAAAGACCTGGATCTGCTTTTACTTACGCAGGGATGGCGCGATTTTGAATGGAAGTATAAGAATATGAGCTATCTTCCTGAGTACGGTTTCAGTATTTCAGGAAGAGTGAGAAAAAAACTGGTTGATATCCCATTAATAAACTCCACTGTAACAGTTTGTTTATTTGATAACGGAAAACCCTTGATAACCGCAGTTTCAACTGACTCTTCCGGAAGATTTATTCTTAAAGGAATTGATATAACTGGTGATGCAAGATTGATTGCAACTGCAGCCGGAGAGAAAGACCGATTGGAAGGGTGGGTGCTCCTGGATTCTTCAAAATACATATTTGCAATGATGAATGACTACAAAGGTCAATCGAGGTTATCGCCAAATAGCGAAATAATTGATCAGAGTCTTCTCCCTGACTCTGACCAACTCATAAAATCATATATTCAGTATACTGAAATTAAAACCTCGCTTAAGAAAAAATATAGATTAACCGATACCATTAATGTAGGAGAAGTCACAATAATCGCAAGACGAAAGGATCTACCTGTATCAGCTGCTGCAAGAACCAGGCTTTACCTTTATGGGGAACCTGATAAAGAGTTACTAATTACTCCTGATTTGGAAAAATATGGCTCAGTTATTAAATTGATGGGAGCGAGAAGAAATTTCTTTGGAGAGATCTACAGGCCTATTTTTGTGATTGACGGTATGAAAGTCCCTTTTGAAGTATTCAGGTCAGTACCTACTACTATGGTAGATAGAATTGATATATTAAATACACAGGCTTCAATATCAGTTTTTGGCGCAAATACGGAATGGGTTCATCAACAATTAAAACCCGCAGATGGTGTCATTTCTATTACTACCCGAAGAAATGGTCCCTTAAATTCGAATGCAAAGGTATATTATACGGCAAAAGCCAAATTTTCCGGATATAATGAACCACGCATTTTTTATTCCCCAAAGCATCATTCTACTTTAGGAGCAGATTTTAAACCTGATCTTAGAACCACACTCTTTTGGGAACCTAATGTTAAACTGGAAAACGGGAAAGATCTCATAATGAATTTCTATAATTCAGATAATTCTTCTACTATTAGGTTATTTGTTGAAGGCATTACTACAACCGGTATTCCAATAACCGGAAAGGCTGAATATGAAGTCAAGTAAATTGCGAACCTAAATCTGTCACAATGAAAAAAATTATCTTATTCTTGCTTTTAATCAACTTTTGTTCATTTGGTTACTCTCAAATAATAAAGGGGACCATTCTCGACAAATCCAATAATTCCAAAATTAATTTTGCAACAATCTATCTTAATGGAACCTATGTTGGCACCTATTCAGATCAAAATGGTTATTTTGAATTAGACATCACTAAGTATAGTTCCATGCCATTAACCATAAGTGCATTAGGATATTATTCCATTACACTTTCAGATTTTTCAAAAGATAGACTACTAGTTGTGTATCTGATACCCAAGATATTTGAATTAAATGAAGTTGTCGTTAAATCTAAATCTCTTTCCAAAGAAAGAAAAGAGAAATTAATGCTCTTTCGAAATGAGTTTCTAGGTACAACTGAGAATGGGGAAAATTGTGAGATAACTAATGAAAACGACATTTCATTTAACTATGATTCTGATAAGGATACATTGAAAGTATTTTCTTCGAAACCACTTCTAATTACAAATAAAAATTTAGGTTACAAAATCACTTATTATCTGGATAAATTCGAGTATTATAAAAAAAGTAAATCATTTTTTTATAAAGGCAATATTATTTTTAATGAAGATTTGGCAACTGATGGAACACATAAGCAATCCTTTGAAAGAAAGAGAAAGTACGCTTACCTTGGATCGAGAATGCATTTTTTCAGAGCACTATGGGCAAATGATTTAAAACGGTCTGGATTTACTGTTGTCAATGAAGAATGGGATAAGTTAGACTATGCAAAATTTGTAATTCAAGGTGACAGCCTTAGAAAGTTTCTTGCATATCCTGAAAAACTTGGTGTTTACTATTACAGTAAATTTCCTACTAGCTTTATAATTTTACAAAAAGAGAAAATTTTCTTTGAAAAAGACGGCTATGTCGAGCCAATGGGTATTGTCTGGGATGGACAGATGGCAAGACAAAGGGTTGGAGATCTCCTCCCATATGAATACAATAATAAGTAAAAGAGCTTTGTTTCGTATCTAAATTCTTATAATTCATTAATCTATTCTGTATATGTATAAAGTAACTTTTCTATTAATTCTGACCACATTATGCAATTCGATTCTTATGGGGAATAATGCAAATTTGCCATATTATTCAACCGAAGACTCTGTGATCATAATTGAGAAAGTGTATTTACATACTGACAGGGATATTTATTCCCCTGGAGATAACATATGGTTCAAAGGATACATGATTGATGCCTCAAACAGGTTTCTCACAAATCATAGCAATAACCTGCATGTTGAATTGATTTCTCCTGATTCGAAAATAATTGATAGTCAGATTGTAAGACTGGAAGAAGGATTAGGTAACGGGGATTTCCAGTTACCTAAAATCATGATATCAGGATCTTACAGAATAAGAGCCTACACAAACTATATGAGAAATTTCGGTAATCAGTTATTCTTCATTAAGCATATAACGATAATTAACTCATCAACTTCAGGTAAAGATATTTCTGATAGTGTCCCTATTGTTAAAAACCAATTCGAAGTAAGCTTCTTTCCAGAGGGTGGTTCCTTAGTAGATAATGTTCCATCGGTTGTTGGATTTAAAGCTGTAACCACTTCCGGCGCCAGTTGTGATGTCTCCGGGGAACTTTTTTCATCCTCAGGAGAATTAATCACAACATTTAAAAGTGTCCATAAAGGAATGGGTAGATTTACTTTTACTCCGGATTTGGGTTTAGATTATTACGCGATTGTTAAAAACCTTGCTGGTGATGAGGTTAAAAGTGAAATCCCAAAGCGTTTCCCAACCGGTTTAGTTTTAAATATAAATAGAAATCTGACTAATGAACTGGGAGTTACAGTACTAACAAATCAAAAGACTCTGTCTTTAACTTCTGAGCATGATTTTACCCTTAGTGTTTCAGCACACAATATAGTATATAAGACAATTAACTTTAATATAAAATCCCTCAACGATTCTCTTATTCTCCCAACTGATGATTTTCCGGATGGTATAGTAGCATTAACTCTGTCAGGCGCGGGTAATAAACCTCTCTGTGAAAGGCTGGTTTACATTCAAAATAATGAGGATCTAAAAATCAATCTTGAAACAAACAAAACTATATATAAGCAGCGTGATTCTGTTTCAGTCAAAATATCTATGTCAGATAATAATGCACTTGCTCCGGTAGCCTATGCTTCATTCTCAGCAACTGAAGGTACTTCTACATATAGTAGTTCTCAGTTTCCTTCAACAATTTCTTCCTGGTTTCTCCTGGAATCAGATGTTCATGGACCTGTTGAGGAACCTTCATACTACTTTGATCCATCAAACCCAGACAGGTTAATAGATCTGGATCTCCTCTTACTTACGCAGGGATGGCGCGATTTTGAATGGAAATTCAAAAACATGAATTATCATCCTGAAACTGGGTTTACCATATCAGGTAAAGTCAGAAAAATATTAACGGATGAACCATTAAAAAATTCAAAAGTTAATATAGGAATATTTAAGAACGGGAAACCATTTATAACAACAGTTCTGACTGATAGCTTAGGAAGATTTTATCTAGAAGGAATTGACATTACAGGCTCTGCAAAATTGATAGTTAGTTCAGTAGGAGACAACGATGAATTTAGGGGTTGGTTGCTTTTAGATTCTTTTGATTATTCCCCCGATCAAGTTCAAAACAGTTTAGCACAAAAGATGGTTTCACAGAATAATACTTATAAATTGAGTTATGAACAGTTAACTAATGATAACGAATTAGCAAAGGAAAATCTTCGTAGATATATTCAATATACAGAAATAAAGAACTCAGTTCAAAAAAAGTATAAATTATCTGATACAATTAATATTGGAGAGGTAAACATTATTGCAAAACAATCAGATGCTCCTGAATCTCCGCTTTCAAAAAGTCGACGTTTTCTTATGAGTACCCCTGATGCTTCATTAGTTATTACACCTCAATTATTAATTTATAATAATACATCTCAATTGATCAAGCAAAAATTCTTTATAGGAGGCCATGTTAAAAATCCACTATTCCTTCTCGATGGAAGCAAAGTTTCATGGGAAGCAATAGCCGGTTTACCTGTTGATTGGGTTGAAAGGGTCGATATGTCAGATAATATTGCCTCTTATGCAGTATTTGGTACAGGCACAGGAAAAGAACCTATAGATGGAGTAATATCAATTATTACACGAGATATACCTCGAAATACGAGTACTAAGGATTATCACTCAATTAATACAAAAATTTCAGGATATAATGAACCGCGCATTTTTTATTCGCCAAAACATAATAAACCTGATTACAATCCTGATCTTAGAACCACTCTCTTTTGGGAACCAAATATTACATTGGAAAACGGAAAGGATTATTCTCTGAAATTCTATAATGCTGACATTTCTTCCATAATTAAAATATGCGTCGAAGGTATTACGACTACTGGTATACCTATTACAGGTTCGATTAATTATAAGGTGCAATAAGCAGGACAATTATAAATAGTTCTTTTGTTTACAGGTGATTTATTTTCTTTGGTCATCAATAATAAAGGGTACGACAAATAACAAACCTTGCTTAACCATGATTAAAAAAAACAGCAGCTAACTTAGACATATTAGTTAATTGCCTTCGTAAGCCCGGAACGGGCGGCAACCTAATCAATCTTCCTGTAATAAGGCATAGGTTCCACTTAAATTGAAAAGAGATGATACGACACTTAATCTTTATTGGCTTCTTATTCTCGATTAATCATCCTCTGACTTATTGCCAGCAGCCTGATTATATAAGAGGGAAAGTTATTGATTCTAAAACATCCGAACCTGTACCATACGCAACAGTGCGTCTTAAAAACTCTCAGGTTGGGGTCATTTCAAATGCTGAAGGCGATTTCAGAATATTAAACAGTCCAGGGTTTCAATCCGATAGCCTGATCGTTTCCTGTATTGGATTTCACAGTCTTTCTTTGGCTTTTAGTAAGTTAAAAACTTCTGAAACGAACAACCTAAAGCTAGTTCCAAATATATATAGTCTGAATGAGGTCAGTGTAACTGCCAGAAAAAAAAGACTCAGCCCTGAAATTATGATAGCCAGGGCGCTCAGAGATATTAAGAAAAATAATCCGGCTATACCGTTCAGTTATGTATCCTATTACCGGGATTATCAAAAGGACAGTAGTAATTATCTTAACCTGAACGAGGGGATCATACAGACACTGGATAGGGGCTTTGCCTATGCATCAGATTCAAACAGGTACAGATTACTCGATTTCAAAAAGAATATGGATTTCTTGAGTATGAATATAACTCCCTATTATGATCTTCCGGAAACTGATCATTCTGATAAGTCATTTAAAAGAATATCCCATGCAATAGTAGGTGATCAATACGGCAATGAGTTTTTTATATTGCTGGCTCACAATGCAATCAGAAATTTCAATAAAAAATCATTTTCGTATGTTGATATTTTTGCGCAGGATTTTATCAAAAATCACTGGTTTTCAACTCCAATGGGAATTTATGATGGAAGTACATTATTATATAAGATCGACTTCACCGCAAAACGTAAGATCACAGAGGATAATTACCAAGGTGCAATATTCATTCAACCCGATGATTATTCGATACACAAACTTGAGTATTCCGGTTCATATTTAGATTCAACAAAAAAGAAAAAGGATATTTTCAATATTGAGATCGAATATGGGCATGAGCCAGCAGTTAATTCAAAGATGTGTCTTAAATACATATCTTTCAATAATTCATTCATTGTAACTGATACGAGGGACAGTAATTTCTTTAAAATGGAGAAATCAGAATGGAGGCAAGAAGGGGGCCCTTATGGAGATCCTCAGTTGACTGATATGACATTTATAACTTTTTTCAACAGGAAGATCGATCCTGTTTCAGGATGCAAAATGGAAAATTACGACATGACCATCGGCAAAAGAAAAGCGAAGATCACAAGGATTAAAGTAGATGGCCCAAACGTTTACATAACCGTTAGAGATGACAGATTCAAGCAAATGGAACTTGATTCCTGTAACATAAACATTAAAAACCTGAAAGACATTAATGGCAATATCATTAACAAACGAAGAGATCTTGAATTACGTCAGTTCAGGGAACTTTTTGTGCAGGAATACAATAAACCACTGGAATTTCAGAATAATTGTTTTATACAATATCTGCCCCTTGAACAGAACTGTATTTCCAAATCTAAAGAATCAAGAAGATTCTGGATGAATACACCATTAAAGGCTTCAGAAAACCAACAAGATTCTGAGAATCATTGATTGCAACTATTAATTTGGAATAAGACTATTTGATTAATAATGGCATTATCATGACCCAAAGCTCGCATCCATCACCTGGACTTGGTACTCTCAAGACAATTTCATCGTACTACCCGGTACTCTTCCACTTACCGGTTCCGATAGCTATCGGGATTGCAAAAACCACAACCTCATATATAACTCTATTTAATATTAGGCATAAAATTTATTCATGATGTTAGAACAAATCGTGGACAAAGAAGCTTCTAAAACTAAATTCTACGACATAATGGATTTTTTAATGAAGAAAACAGACCATTCCATAGCTAAGGCTCTACTAAATGGGCTCATGGTTGTATTCCTATTTATTGTCTCCTCGGATTTACCTGGACAGAAATCTACTCAACTAATTCAACCCTCAAAGCAGAAAACTATTTATTTGCGAGCCGCCACTTTATCTGATTCAACCTTTCAAGCAACAGAAAGATTTCAAAAAAAAGATTATATTAAAGGTCAGTTAACTGAATTGAACACCAACTCTCCTATTTGTTTTGCAGACATTTCCACAAGAGATAATAAATTAGTTTCGAAATCAAATACAAGGGGAGAATTCCTTCTTTTTCCAAATGATTTCCCGATTACTCTTAAAATAAGTAAATTCGGATTTAAAGAAGAAACGATAGTTCTGGATAATCCTGGTGATTCTATATCGATTTCACTTACGCCCCTTGAAATTCATAAGGAAAAAATCAATAAAAAAACATTGGAGGAATATGGAATAATACTTAAAACAGCTCTTAAAAAATTCCAAAAATATGAAGGCTCTGAATCTCCCGATCCTTTACAAGGAAAACTTGTTTATTGCAGCATAAGTTCATCGGTGGATTCAACGATTAATAGCTTATTCGAAAGTTATATGTACATGAATGTAAATAAGTACTTACTTCAGTATGAGCAATCAGATCTATCCCGTTATGCATCAACAAGCGAATATATTCCGGGACTTTCAGAAAACAGACTGGAATTTAAGGTCGACCCTTTCATCAACCTGCCAATGTTTATTGAAAACTATATCACCCGACGTGGTTTTTTTGATGAGAATGGTAGACATATTGCCTTTATGGAAGTTAATATGGGTGAAACAAAAAATGTTTATTACATCAATGTTGCAGATACTTCGATTGTAAATATCACAAACAACTTCAAATCAAAGCGTAAAATTAGAATACAAGGATCTCTTCCTACATGGATGGATGATAGAAGTTCCTCTACTGTAATTTCTTTTTCGCGAAGTATTGAAAACAGAGACATTTACCTCATTGATTGTATCAGTGAGTATGAAGTTTTCAAGTTGATTCAGAAAAATAAACCTGATCAGAATATTTCTAAACACACTCTTTTTGCNNNNAAAGAACAAAAACAAATTCAAAATTGGGAGAATGGCAATAGGTTTTATTCTGAAAATCGTCTCTCCCCAACAAATGAAATAATTGGAGTTGATTCGCTTGTTAAAGTAATGAATAACAATATAGTTGCTGTTGAAAACGTATATGTTGAAACAGATCGCCCAGATTACCTGGCTGGAGACACTATATGGTTCAGCGCTTTTGTGCTCGACAACCTGCACATGGATTCAAGTTTGGTAAGTAGAATTTTGTATGTTGATTTAATCAATGCAGATAATAAGCTGGAAAAGCATATAAAACTTATTATCATTAATGGCCGCACTAATGGTGATTTCACTCTTAAAAAAGATCTGAAAAATGGAATATACCGTTTAAGAGCGTACACTCAATACATGAGATCTTTTCAGAGTGAATATCTTTTCGAAAAGGATATTATTATTCATCAGTCGAATATCAACAACATTATTGTTGTAAATCCAGCTATTAATAATACTATTAATGGTGATTCAGTTGAATTACATATTCAGACAATTCTTCCCGACGAATACAAACCTCAGGTGAAGCAGCTTGAAGTATTTGTAAGACTTAATGATACATTGAGCGTTAAAAAAATCTTCAATTTTAAAAAGGATTTAGATGGTTCAATGGGATTTTTTGTACCATCGGCGCTTTCCTGCTCTTCTGTTGACATAAAGTTTACCCTTTCTGACTGGGCTGTCATTTCAACTCAACGCATATCGCTTCAATTGAAATCAGGAATTAATCTTCAGTTCTTCCCTGAAAGTGGGAAGATGGTTGATGGAATCGAAACCGTAATTGCCTGGAAAGCAACGGACACTAAAGGTAATCCAACAAAGGTCAATGCTGATATTATTGACGAAAACCAAAACAAGGTTACGAGCATTTCCGGAGACGAATCAGGAGTCGGAAAGTTTGGATTTACACCTCAGTTTAATAACAGCTATAAAGCCTTTTTAAATTTGTCGGGTAATAAATACATTTTTAATTTACCGGTTACTGAGCCAAAGGGTTATGTTCTCAATTTCAATGCTGATTCCGGCAAAATATTAATTAAAAATAACCAAAACAATTTTAAAAACAGGCATTATCTACTAGTATCTGTACGGGGAGTGGTTTATGCTTCAATTGAAACAAAACTTGATAACAAAACTCTGCCAATACATCTGCCCCTAAAAATGTATCCCAAAGGTATTGTTCAGATAACACTGTTTGACAGCCTGTTCCGTCCGCTTGCTGAACGACTGGTATTTAATAACCGGCCCGATAAGAAAATGTTAATTCATGTTGAAACTGATAAAAAGGATTATGGGCAGAGAGAAAGGGTAATTTTGACAATCAATGTTACTGATGCTGTCGGAAATCCGGTTATATCTTCTCTCACAATGGCAGTTGTAGACGTTGCAAAAAGCGACTCAATTATAAACTCTGCAAATATTGAATCATACCTGTATCTTACCTCCGAACTAAAGGGTAAAGTTGATTACAAATTATTAAACCTTGCAGACACAACTCTTGCCGGTAAAAGGAATATAGATCTTGTAATGATGACACAAGGTTGGCGCAATTTTTTATGGAATTCAATCCGGTATACTAAAACATTAAAAGTTCTGTATCCAATCGAAAAATGTTTTTACCTCGATGGGGCTGTATATGATTACAATAAAAGAAGTTCAGGCAGCGATTACAGACTTGATTATTTTGACCTTAAAACAGGATATAACGGTGCCGTAAAAATTGGCGAAGACAGTAGATTTATAATTGAAATTCCTTTTTTTTACGATTCTCATGTTCTTTTCGTTCAGAATAGAAATAAAAGGGAAAGAGTTGCTAAGCTTGGTTTTATCCTCGATACTGTTCCTGTTCCAGCCATTAGTTATCGAAACAATGAACTAACATATGTTTCGTATAAAGCTGGTTCTCTGAGAACTCTCTACCAAAAATCTAATGAAATTGATTCAACAAATGGACCTTATAAAAAGTATATTAACCTGGCTGAAGTTAAAATTAAGGCAAAATCTAAACCCTGGTATTCTACGCCTGATGTTACGATCAATTTAGATAAGAAAGATCCAACCGGGAAAAAATACAATAGTCTGTTTCAGATGATATATGAGGAATTTGGTGAGAAAGCATTTACCGCAAAAGGGTTCAATGCAAAAGGGAATATCTATAACCCGATTCTTGTCGTTGACGGCAGTCCTATGACTGATGCCTATTGTCCACCTTGTTATGACGCTGACCATTATGGCTGGGCAGCAAGTATTCCTGTTAATGAAATTTCGAACGTCAAATTTTATGAAGCTGGAAGCAACCTCAGTAAATGGTTAACCCCGCCACCTCCACCGGGAGCTCCAGACCCCAGGAAGATGTTTTTACCGCTGGTGGGTATAGAAGCCCTCCCGGTTGTTTCATTTACAACGTATTCACATTCTTACAGGGGAAATCCTCGGGGAGCAATTATGTTCCCGTTTCAGGGAATTTACCAGGCTAGAGAGTTTTATAAACCTGATTATGAAAATAACGACAGCAAAATTCCTGACAACAGAACGACTATTTATTGGAATCCTGAAATAAAAACCGATTCAACAGGAAAGGCAAAGGTTTCATTTTATAATTCCGATCTAAAAGGTGAAGCTCTAATCAGGATTTCCGGTGTAAGTTACTCTTTAAAAGATGCCTCTTCGACTATTTCACATTATCTGTCCCATTAATCAAGTTCTTACTCACCATTGATGTCATTAAATTCTATATCCCTAAAGCAAAAAAAATATATATAAAATGACAATTTTAAAACATGAGCTATAACTTGGACGGTTTGCTGAATTAGCTTCGCTGAGCTCGTCTCCCGCTTCGCGGAATCCTCGGTTGCCTTCGACAGTCTAGATAATTGAATAATAGATGGTAAAACCCAGAATTGTTTCAGTATAGTTTCAGTAACCATTAAATGAAATAAGTGCATTCATTAAATATATGTCTGTTTGCGCTTATTTGTTTGTGAACCTGCCAAATCACTAATTCTATTTTGAATAAATTATTGAATTAGATAAAAGTTAACCGTAGGGTTGAAATTGTTTCAGCTATGTTTCAGCCATAAAAAGCAAAAAGCCTCGATATTGTTATATATCAAGGCTTTATTTGTTTTGAAAAGTACCCGGAGCCGGGATCGAACCGGCACAGCATTGCTACCACTGGTGTTTGAGACCAGCGCGTCTACCAATTCCGCCATCCGGGCTCGAATTGTCTTAAGGTCTTGTGGTCTTGCAGTCTTGCAGTCGTTCAATAAAAGAACAGGCTGCGAAAATATGAAAAACTTTTGTCTTTATACTTTTGTCTTTTGTCTTTTTTCTCCTCTTCTCCCTTTTCACCCCTTCTTCCTCACAATTACCTCTCTGATTGCCAACTCTATCCCTTCCGCATCAAACCCGCACTCTTTGTACAATTCTTCCTGGGTTCCCTGCTCAACGAAATAGTCAGGAATACCAAGCCGCCTGATTTCAGAGTTATAACCGTTGTCCGACATGAATTCAATAACTGAGCTGCCGAACCCTCCTTTAAGGACTCCGTCTTCAACAGTAATTATATACCTGAATTTTTTAAAAACCTTATGAAGGATGTCCTTATCAAGCGGAGCGACGAACCTCATGTCATATTGAGCGACTGAAATATATTCTTTTGACAGTTTGTTAACCACAGAAGCAACGGTTATTCCGGGATGACCAATAGATAAAACCGCTATATCAGCGCCATCACTTATCTGCCGGGCTTTACCTATTTCAATTTCAACGAATGGTTTTTCCCAATCTCGATAGATTCCTCTTCCGCGAGGATAACGAATTGAAAAAGGAAAATTGTTTTTCTCAAGCTGAGCGGTATACATCAGATTCCTTAGTTCAATCTCATCCATTGGGGCAGAGACTATCATATTTGGAATACTTCGCATAAATGCCATATCAAAAAACCCATGATGGGTGGCACCGTCGGCGCCCACAAGACCACCTCTGTCAATGCAGAAGACAACGTGCAGATTCTGAAGGGCAACATCGTGAATTATCTGGTCGTATGCTCTCTGGATAAATGATGAATAAATTATACAGAATGGTATCATTCCCTGTGTGGCGAGTCCAGCGGAAAATGTAACAGCATGCTGCTCTGCAATGCCTACATCGAAAGTTCTCTCTGGCATCTTTCTCATCATAATATTAAGTGAGCTGCCGGTTGGCATTGCTGGAGTGATACCGGCTATCTTATCATTCAATTCTGCAAGTTCCAGGATTGTCTTTCCAAATACTTCCTGGTAAGTGAGGGGTGAATTTGCAGCTGAAGTGCTGATTATCTCGCCGGTTCTTTTGTCGAACAAACCAGGAGCATGAAATGTTATCTGGTCCTCTTCAGCATGTTTGAATCCCTTGCCCTTTACGGTAAGGCAATGAAGTAATTTTGGTCCAGGGATCCTCTTCAGATCCTCCAGCACTCTGGTAAGGTGAAGAACATCATGACCGTCAATCGGACCGAAATATCTGAAATTCAGTCCTTCAAAAAGATTACTCCGGTCGAGGATTGTGCTCTTGGCACCTGCTTCAATCTGTGCAGCCAATGTACGGGCATTTGGTCCCAGTTTACCGAATACTCCAAGCACTTTCCATACCCTGTCTTTAAATCTGTTATATGTTTTGCTTGTTGTAATATCAAGAAGATACTCCTTAAGGGCACCGACGTTGGCGTCGATAGCCATGTTGTTGTCATTGAGAATCACGAGGATATCGGACTTGCCGATACCGGCGTTATTCAGACCTTCGAATGCCTGTCCGGCCGTCATTGCACCATCGCCTATAACCGCAACAACATGTCTGTTCTCGCCCTTGGCACTGGCTGCAACTGCCATTCCGAGAGCTGCAGATATGGAGGTCGAGGAATGCCCTGTGCCAAACGAATCATACTCACTCTCGGCCATCTTTGGGAAACCGCTTATTCCCTTATATTTTCTGTTTGTTGTGAAATTTTCCCGTCGTCCCGTGAGTATTTTATGTCCATAAGCCTGGTGACCCACATCCCAGATTATTTTATCGTATGGTGTATTAAATACATAGTGAAGAGCGACGGTTAACTCAACAACTCCAAGGCTGGCGCCCAAATGCCCGGGGTTATTGCAAACGACATCAATTATAAACTGCCTCAGTTCTGAACTCACCTGTGCAAGATCATTTGGATTGAGCTTGCGCAGATCTTCCGGGGTATATATTTTGGAGAGTAAATTCTCTTCTTTGTCCATTAAGAGATGGTTAAAAGAAACAACCGACAAATATAACAATTATTATTCCTGAGTGATTGCAGAAGCATACCCGGGATTTTCTTATTTTTGTTCAGGAATTTGACGGGTGAGATGCAATTTTTGTTTGGATGAGAGGTTATAATTTAAATCAAATTGAGGTTATGAACAGATCAGTCTTTTACATCCTGGGTTTTCTTGTCTTGGTGGTTTTTTCAATATCATGTGTCTCCGCAAAGAAATACAGCAGTTTGCAGGATACCAGCAAACAGTTTATGAATGAGAGAGACACATTCAAAACAGATAATATTGGCCTTGAAATGCAAAACAAGGAACTTAAGGCCAGGCTGGCAACACTTGAAAAAGAAGCAAGTACCGTTGAGCAGGAAATAGCGGCAGCGCAGAACGAACGCGACAAAGCCGTAGATAATTTTAATAAAGTATCCACTAAATATACCGAATTGCAAAATGCTCAGGAAGATCTGATTAAAGGAAATGTTAAAGAGACTCAGAAATTGCTTGCCGAGCTGCAGACGGCGCAGGATAATCTGCAGAAAAAAGAAGATCTTCTCCGTCAGCTCGGACAGAACCTCGATACTAAAAAAGCATCACTCGACGAGCTTACTTTTGAGTTGGAAAAGAGGAATGCACGTCTTGCTGAACTGGAAAAAATACTCGATGCACAGAAAAAGATCGTTCAGGATCTGAAGAATAAAGTATCAGAAGCGCTTCTCGGCTTTGAGAACAATGGTCTCACTGTAACTATGAAGAATGGGAAAGTCTATGTTTCCCTCGATGAAAAACTCCTCTTCAAATCAGCCAGCTGGGATATTGACGCCAATGGCAAAAATGCATTGAAAAAGCTGGCAGGCGTACTAGAAAAAAATCCGGATATTCAGATTATGATCGAAGGGCATACTGATAACGTTCCATATAACCCCGGCAACAGCCAGTTAAAAGACAACTGGGACCTTAGTGTCAAGCGGGCCACTACTGTCATCAGGGTACTTCTCGAAGGATCAAATATTGATGCAAAGCGATTGACTGCTGCAGGGAGAAGTCAATATTCACCTGTTGATGACCACAATACCAATGAAGCCCGTCAGAAAAACAGAAGAACTGAGATCGTTCTTACACCTGATCTGACAGAACTATATAATCTGATAAATAAGTACTGATTCACTTTGAAATCTTTTTTATTCAGCTCCTTCCTTGATTAGGGTGTTTTGCATTTTCACCCCCGGTTGCACCGGGGGTTATTCATCTGTGGCTCTTTCAGAGCCTGATCATAAAATAATTATTTCGAAAATTCCTGTAACTTCACGTTCATATTCCTGAGGGCCCTGAGCAGATTATCTTCAGGACGGAGGAAATCCTGGTTTCCCCAGAATAAAGGGTCATAACTTTTAATTGTCTCTGAAAATATTGAATGTACCGGGGCCAGTTCTTCCCTATCAAACCTGGTAACATTGTTTAATTGCATTTCGGTAATTGCCAGTTCAAAAAATACTTTAAACTGTGTATGGAAGAGTTTTTTCTTCTGGTTTGAAGAGAATATAAGATCGCCCCTTACATGGTTTAAAAAATACCTGTTGTTCATTTTACGGTAACTTACGGAATACTTTACTGAGACAGGCCATGTGTCAAATCCATGCGTTGAAGTTGAAATAAAGGAATCTTTCATTTTGCTAATCATCTTCGGATTTATTTCAAATTCTGCGTTAAGGATACCATAATCAACTGTATTTATATATATAGTGCCTTTAAACAATGGCAGCTCGACGTTCTCATGCTGTTCAAACTCAATTGCATAAGCTGATTCATCATCGTATGTTACAATATCTGTCATTCTGTAACTGTAATCACTCATTGACTCCCTGTTCAGGAAATCAAAAATGTTCTTGGCTCCGTCGAGATCAAGACATGTGCTAAGGCCTGCTTTGAGCCTTATTGCAAGGGTATCGCTGCGGTTAGTATTTTCAATTTTCCTGCTTTTAAATACCTTAATCTGGTCAGCATAAAGCGTTCCTGAATATGCGCTTTTATAGATCTGAAGAATTGCTTCGGAATAGGTCTGAAGTTCAGATTTTTTTAGAACCCCTTCCCTGTAAAAACCTGTCATTAACACGGGTGTGTCGCCATAATTATGAGAGATTGCTTTCACTGTTTTCAGTACAATTTCCAGTGGATTCTGATTCCTGATGATTATTTCAGGGATAGAGATGAATTCTTTTTTCATTGAAATTGTCAGGTTATTCCCAAATGCTTTTTTGACAGGTATTTCTCTTCCTAAATAACCTAGATATGAGAACGACAGGGTATCATTATATTGATCAGTTGTGATTTTCATACCAAAATTGCCATTATTATTGGTAACCGTTCCCTTTCCCTTGTTTTTTAAAGCGATTGTTGCAAATGGCAATGGTTCGGATGTCTCATTGTCAATGATCTTACCGGTTATATACCTGGTTTTTTCAACTGTTGAAGAATCTGATGAGAGGGCAGTATGCCTTTCTGCATGAGAAATAATAATATACCTGTCAATTACAGAAAAGACAAGTGAATCGTTTTTCAGGATATTCTTCAGAACAACTGATAGTCTTGTATTCGTGAATGTCATCTCCGTCTTTCTATCCTGGTCAATAAGTCGGCTATCGTATGTGAAATTGTACCCGGTTTGCCTTGTGATGATGTCGAGAGCATTTCCAGTTTTGACAGAGCCGGCGCTGAAGTTAAACGTAGAGTCAAGAATGCCCCGCTGGCATAACGTTCTTTGCTGTATGCACAGCAAAAGAAATAGTGCAATGGCCAGAAACTTTATACATCTATTGCCATTGAGAGATGACATTTATAATCATTGAGTTATTTTTTTGAAAGGTGGTAAACATTGCCATCTTTTGTATAACCCAGGTTAAAGCTAGTACAAATTAAACGAATTATTGTTTCCTCATCCACATTATCAATTGGTGAACGCCAGGGGTTATTGAGAATATCAGGGTCGTTTGCGACAATTTCCATGTTATAGACTCTCTTCAGATCATTGAAAACGACACTCAGTTTTTGTCCGTTATAATAGAGATAACCTGTCTTCCATGAAAGGTAGTTTGGATCTTCGTTGAGTGTTTTAGCAGAGGTTTTTGAACTCACGGTTCCTACAAAGCCTGGATCGAGCTGAAGAGCTTGTGATCCTGAATTGTCAGATAACAGAACTTTACCGGTTTTTACAAATACCTCAACAGCAGATTCCCTGTTATTTGTAATCACATTGAAAGATGTACCTACAACTTTTACTTTAGCTTTTCCGGCATCAATAATAAAAGGTTTTGTAATGTCAGGTGATATTTCAAAGAATGCTTCGCCTGTTAGTTTTACATTTCTGCCTGACCTGCCAAAATTTTTCCGGTAACTGAATTGAGAATGCCTGTTCAAATATACTTTGCTTCCATCGGTGAGTGAAACAAGGACATTTTTCTGATCATTTCCTGCTATAACAGTAATCTTCTTACTTAAATATCCTGAGTTGTTCATATATACTGCAACAGTGCCGATACTTATTAAGATAATGGCAATTGCTGCAATTCTTACAAATGTGCTTCTTATTAAGCTGATCCTTACAGTTTTTTCATCTATATTAAGCCCATCTGCTTTCAACCTTGAATGAACATTATTCCAGGCTTTATCAACGTCTATTTCTTCCTTATTATTCATATTTCTAAAATCTTTCCACTTTTTACCTGAATTGGCTGAATCGTCAGCCATAAATCGTCCCAGGAGATCCGTCTGTACCTCTTTTTCATCTGAAAGGATAGAGGCAAGTTCTTCCCACTCCTTATCGCTGAATCTCTCTGTTTTTTTCATTTCTTTCATCATTGTGTTAATTCTTTTCGGAATTCTTTAAGAGCCTTTCCCATATTTGCTTCTACAGTTTTTACCGAGACCGACAGCTTTTCTGCTATCTCATTATATTTTAGTCCTTCAAACCTGCTCATGGTAAATATCTTCCCGCATCTTTCAGGAAGCTTTTCAATTATCCTTGCAATTTTTTCCTGAAGTTCTTTATAATTAAGGATATCGGAAGGACTCTCCTGATTTTCTGATTGATTGTATGATATCTCTTCAGCATGTCGTGCGATTACCCTGTTATGTTCAATAAAATGAAGGCATCGGTTGTGAACAGACCTGAAAAGATATCCATTCAATGAGCTTTCAATTTTCAGGTTTTCCTTATCCTGCCAGAGCCTGAAAAACAGATCCTGAACTATCTCTTCAGCTGTATCATGATCTTTTATCATTGTCCTGGCGTATCTTACCAGGGAAACATAGGAGGATCGGAAAAGCGATTCAAACTGTCCTGCATCACCGTTCCTGATCCTCCTTGCTATCTCAGTATCCCTGATCATCGATCTAACCTTATTTATTTTGTTCTCTGTCTGAGAATTTAAGCCTTCTGCTGAGTCTTCTTATTGCTGATTCAATACTCTGGTCGGGTTCAATCACATTATAATCTCCCCAGAATTCCTTATCAGTAAAAGCACCGACTTTGTCAGAAAAAACATCATTGTATTTTATCTTATCTTTCCCTGCAAATTTAATAACTTCCTGGTCAGTACGATCCGTCACAGCTATTTCCGACATTGTTGTATAGTAAGTGTTGAAGAGTCTTTTGTTCCATTCGACTTTAAATTTGACTTCAGCCCTGGAATACTCAAAGTGCCATTTGCCTCCCTGTTCACGATATTTGGTTCTGTAGCTTGCAATTACGGGGGTTACTTTCATGCCAAGAGGTTTTTTCCTGATAAAAATTGATTGAGCTGCCTCTTTGTTTGAAAGATTGAAACCAAATTCTGCTTCAGTTATAGCATACGATTCCATTTCAATGTATAGACTACCCATGAACAAAGGCATTTCAACTGATGGTTTTTGAATAAAGTCAATTACATAATGTGGCTTGTTGTCAATTTCAACGACACCTGAAATCTTGTAATCGTAATTCAGCATAGCATCTTTGGTTAGAACACTTTCAGTGTTTTTAGCCAAGTCAAGTTCCAAAACAGTTACAGGTCCGCCCTGGAGTTTGAAGAGAACAGTGTCCATTCTTTCAACGTCGGAGCCTTTTCTTCCTTTATAAATCCTTACGGCATCGAAACGCAGATCATTGTCATATGGGGCCTTGAATATCTCAACCGCAGCTTCTCCAATTGATACATAGGTCCGGTTCTTTCTGATAGTCTCCCTGTAAAAGGCAGTCATGAGATTTGGAACCGACTCATAATTTTTATCTATGTTGTCAATGGCTTTAGCTACTATACTTACAGGATCCAATGGTTTTACCACTATCTCCTTGATAGGTATCGGAGCAGACACAAGCGCTATAATGTTTTTGGAGCCGTTATCCTTCAGATCACTCAATGGGATTGTTTTATTTTTATACCCTATAAATGATACCTCGATTGTTTTTGAAGTTGAAAGATCACCGATTTTAAGGGTGAATTCACCGTCAATGTTAGTCACAATCGCAACATTTGATTCCTTTACTGCCACCGTTGCAAATACAAGTGGTTGTCTGGTCTCTGAATCAATAACTTTCCCTCTGATTACTAAAAGACTCTGCTGGTCGCTTTTCTTTTTGCCTGAAGTATTTCCTGCAGATACATCCTGTGCTATGAAGGCCAGAAGGAGGGCCAGCACAATTAACGAAGTGTGTTTAAAAGTTTTCATGTCTCTGTTTATTAAGTTAAATAATTTAAGTTCATTTTGTTGCCGAATACAGTATTCTTTCCATTTCAGCTCTATGACCAGTATGCTATTATTATACCCTATGATTATTGGTTAAATATTTTAATAACTATCAGAAAACTTACATGCTGACAAATTGATTTTCTCCGTTTACCCCGGCCCCAAGGGGAGCGAAGAAAATCAATTTACTCTCCACCAGCTGGCGGAATGGAGTAAATAAATTGATTTTCAAGCTCTATTAAATGTTATGGTAATGATTATAGTAAGTCACATTATTTTAATATCTTACTTCCCGATATTTATTAATCAATGATTGAAAGCCTAATTAAGCCTTTAAATCTTTTCAAAGCAGGTTATTCCTATATTAAAGGTTCAGCTACAGGCAATACAGAAATAAATGCCATGCCTGTATCTATCAGTACCGAACTGACCAACAACTGTAATCTCCGATGTCCGGAATGTTCATCCGGATCTGGTATAATGGGAAGAAAGAGAGGCTTCATGGATATTGAACTTTTTAAAAGGATTATGAAGGAGCTCAAACCTTACCTTTATAATGCAAATCTTTATTTCCAGGGGGAACCCATGCTGCATCCATTATTTTTCTCATTTCTGGCCAATTGCCTGACATCTAATAGCATAGTTTCAACCAACGGTCATTTTCTTTCGGTGGAAAATTCAGAACAGATTGTGACGTCGGGATTAAATAAACTGATAATTTCTCTCGATGGTTTGGATCAGGAAGCCTACTCTTTGTACAGGGTTAATGGGGATGTAAATCGTGTAATTGATGGATTGAACAACGTGACACATGCAAAAAACACACACAACTCATCTTTAAAGATAGAATTGCAATTTCTGGTGAACAGATTCAATGAACATCAGATCCCCGGTGTACGACGTTTGGCTAAAAGTATTCATGCATCTTTGAAGCTGAAGTCGATGCAAATAGTGAATAAAAAAGACATTCCTTTATGGATGCCATCAGAAAGCCGATTCAGAAGGTACAAATTTAAGGAAGGGGAATACAGAATAAAAAGTTCTTTACCTGACAGGTGCACCAGAATCTGGTTTACCCCTGTAATTACATGGGATGGGAAAGTTGTTCCCTGCTGTTTTGACAAGGATACTGAATATATAATGGGCGATCTGAACCAGGATTCATTCGCTGAGATTTGGAATGGTCCTAAATACAGGATCTTCAGAAAAAGTATTCTATCGGGCAGACATATGATAGAGATGTGCAGAAATTGCACTTCAGGGTTGAGAGGAGTCAGGTATTAACCATGAAGGGGGGCAAAACCTATACTGTCATTACATCCTTCTCCTTGGTTGCCATCACCTTATCAATTTTTGTGTTATAGGAATGGGTCATTTCCTGAACTATTTCGACAGCTTCTTTTTCAAGATCTTCAGGCAATCCGTCTTTAAGTAATTGCTTCAACTCATCGTTTGCCCATTTCCTTGCAGTACGGATGCTGATCTTGGCTGTTTCTCCTTCGTTCCTGACCTGTTTAACAAGCTGATGTCTTCTTTCTTCCGTCAGCGGTGGTATATTTATACGGATAACTTCTCCGTTATTTACAGGTGTGAGGCCAATATTGGCAGCCATTATTGCTTTTTCTATCGGGCCGAGCATATTTTTTTCCCAGGGTTGTATAAGAATCGTTTTTGGATCGGGTGTATTTATATTGGAAACCTGGGTCAGTGGAGAATTCACTCCATAATAGTCAACTGTAATACCATCCAGAAGAGCAGGATTAGATCTTCCTGCACGCAGACGGGCAAGTTCATGTTCAAGATGCTCAAGGGCTTTTTCCATTCTTTCCTTCGTCTCTTCAGTTATCAGTTCTGTTTCTTCATTCATAAGGTTCAGGTTAGAGAGTTGTACAACAAAAATAGTAAAATAGACGGAATGACAATAGCCTGGTCAATTGGTTACAAGAGTTCCGATTGTGTCTCCATCAATCAGTTTATTCAGATTTCCGGTTTTATTCATATCGAAAACCACAAGAGGCATATTGTTATCCCGGCACATAGTAAAAGCTGTGGAATCCATAACTTTAAGTTTTTGTCCAATAACTTCTTCAAAAGAAATTTTGTCAAATTTTCTGGCGGTCGGGTCTTTTTCCGGGTCTGCGGTGTAAACTCCATCCACCCTGGTGCCCTTTAAGAGAACATCAGCACCGATTTCAACAGCTCTCAGGGCTGCAGCTGTATCAGTTGTAAAGAAAGGATTGCCGGTGCCTCCCGAAAGGATACAGACAGTTTTGTTTTTCATTGCTTCCAGTACTTTGTCCCTGTTATAGAGTTCTCCAACTGGTTCCATCCTGATTGAAGTGAACACTTTTGCTTTGTACCCAAGCCTTATTATGGCGCCTTCCAGGGCAAGGCTGTTGATTACAGTTGCAAGCATCCCCATCTGATCGCCTTTTAACCGGTCAAATCCTGATTCAGTTCCTCTTAAACCACGAAAGATATTCCCGCCCCCGACAACAATCGCCACTTCACAACCTTTATTTATAACTTCAATAACCTGTTTTGAATATTCTTCAAGAACTGAATCGCTGATTCCCTGGTTCCCGTTTCCGGCCAATGATTCGCCGCTAAGTTTCAAAAGAATTCTGGAATATCTCATATAATTTATAGGTAAGGTTTATTACTTTAGAAGATAGAACGCAACGAATTTAGTAAATCCGCAGGTAATTATAAAGAAGTTATTAATTATAGATGAGAGATTGCATTGTTTCTTTTGGGGGATGTCTAAAAATCAGACACAATATTGTATTTTTCTCTGTGTAACTCTGTGCATTCTCTGTGGATCTCTGTGTAACAATATATTAAGAACTTACACAGAGGGGCACAGAGGTTTCACAGAGTGCCACTGAGGACTTTTTTGACATCTTCTTCAAAAAAAAACCCGGCCAGATGCAATTGATCAGGGATGTTCTTTTGAATATAATCTTCTCTATCTTGAGATATGATCTACTGTTTGTTTTTCTCGATCTCCTTCCATACGAGGGCACTTGCTCCAAGAATAGCTGCAGAACTTTCTTTTAACTCTGACGGAAGGATTTTGACTTTATTACGGAATACGGGCATCAGGTGGCGTTCCATACTCTCTTTAGTGGGTTTAAAAATATAATCACCGGCTGCTGCTGCACCTCCGAAAAGGAATATTGCTTCCGGGCTCAGATAGTGAACAGTATCGGCTAAGGCACGGCCAAGCACTTCTCCGGTTATCTGGAAAACCTCTTTAGCAATACTATCTCCTTTTTCAGCTGCATCAAAAACAATTTTTGATGACATTTCGCTCATAGGGATATTCAAAAGCGGGCTTTCTGACGGATTATATTTTGCAAGGAGCTCGTAAACTGTACGCTTGATACCTGTAGCTGAACAATAAGCTTCCAGATGGCCGAGACCTCCGCAACCGCAGAGACGTCCTTGAGGTACAACAGTTACATGTCCGCACTCACCAGCAAAGCCATCTGAACCGTAAACCAGGTCGCCATTAACAATCAGCCCGCTTCCAAGTCCGGTGCCGATAGTCATCATCGCAAAATTCTTCATCCCTTTTGCACCACCGTAGATCATCTCCCCAAGGGCAGCTGCATTGGCGTCATTAGTTAATTTTACAAATTTAAATTCAGAAAAATTTCTATGAATGAGTGAAGCAAAATTAACAACACCCACAAATGGCAGATTCGGAGCATATTCGATTGTTCCTGTGTAGTAATTTGCATTCGGTGCCCCAATCCCAATACCTATCACTTCTATCTGGGGATTTATCTGTTTTACAACTTCAATGGCTTTTTTAATTTCAGCAGTCAGATCGCTGACGTATTTGCTTACTAATGTATCAGACACCGCCTGAGTCATACCTGGGTTTTCTGATTTCTGTGGAGTTGGCATTTGTGGTTTTCTTTCATACAGCACGTTACCTTCGCTGTCAACTACTCCGATTGCGGTATTTGTTCCACCTATATCAATTCCAATTGATACCCTTTTCATTTTTATAGTTTTTAAAATAAGTAAAAAATTATATTGAATAAACAGACACAAACAGAGTTTTATTTAATAATTACTATTTATGTCAGTTTTTCAATCAATTTAATTCAATCTATTTGGTTTTGCTTCCCTTAAAAGCAAAGAAGACAATGTAGAGGTAAGATACAAGAGGCACCAACAAAGCAGCGCGAACACTTATACTATCAGTGAAATAGCCCATCAACAAAGGAATCACTGATCCACCTACGATCATAGTATTGATAATCCCTGAAGCCATTGGCATCTCAAAGTTGTCAAGATTTTTAACTCCCAGTGCAAAAATATTCGGGAACATAATTGAGTTAAAGAAACCTATCGAAAGAAGTGCCCAGATACCAACACTGGCACCAAGAACTGTTGCAGAAAATACTAAAACTGCCGCAATAATAGCAAATACCCCAAGCATAACATTTGTTTTCCCTTTTGAGAAGGTCATTGCCAGGAAGTTAACAATAGCAATACCCAGGAATATAAGACCGTTTACAGGCTGAGAATTGAAAACAAAAGCACCATCTTTTATCTGGCTACTTGTTACTAACCAGCCTACAAAAAATGCCAGTATAATTACAGCGCCCGAGTACATGAATTTCTTTTTTTGCTCCATAGCGCTTAGGTTAATAGATCCAAGGAAACGGCCAACCATAGCACCACCCCAATACATGGCAGCTAATTTGGCAGCTTCACCAATAGCCCATTTACTCTCTCTTAAATATGGAACTACTGCTGTCGAAATACCAACTTCAGCACCAACATAAAAGAAAATTGCAAGAGCGCCTAATAAAACATGGGTATGCTTCCAGATGCTCTTCCTGCCAACTACTTCTTCCCCACCAATTATTTCAGGAAGTTTCATGAAGTAAATAGCTAATGCAATCAATAATACAATTCCTCCGATTATAAGGAATGGAGTCTGTACAGCGGTTGGTCCCATTGCGATTGCAGCAGGTGTAAGAACTAAAATTCCAACAACAAAAGGAGCGACCGTAGTAGCTAATCCGTTTAATGCCTGAGCCAGATTAAGCCTTGATGAAGCTGTATTTTCTGAACCGAGTGCAGCAACATAAGGATTTGCGGCAGTCTGAAGAAAAACTACTCCTGTTGCCATAACAAAAACTGCACAGAGGAAAAGTGCATATGAAGGTACAGCTACAGCAGGATAGAATAAAAAGCTACCTATACTTATAAGGAGTAACCCGATTATAAGCCCCATCTTATAACCTGTTTTCTTAATAATTTTTCCGCATACAAACGAAAATGCAAAATATGCGAAAAAGAATACTCCATTGACAAGATTTGCCATGAAGTTGCTCAGGTGAAAGGTTGCCTGAACCTGATCTTTTAAAGCAATGTTGAAATTGGTAATGAATCCGAAAATAAAGAAGATCATTAACATTAGGGTCATTCCCATCCGTAGATTGCTATTTGATTGTTCTTTCATTTAGTGGGTTTTTTTCGTTATGGATAAGTAAATTGTTTTATTAAATGCAATGAACAAATTTATTAAACTAATTGAATTAAACTAATGAAAAAACGTTTTTCTTATTTGCACTGTCAATGACGGAGCGATCCTGGAAGGGCATGGTACAAAAAAAGTGGCGCCCTGAAGCGCCACCAGATATTGAAATATGAACCTACGTATTATAAATTTAAAGAATAGCGTTTGAATTCTGTTACTGTAAGGTCTTTACTGGCAGATTGAAGATACTGTTTAATGGTCATCTTGTTATCCTTTATGAAATCCTGATTCAGAAGTGTGCTTTCCTTGAAGAATTTAGCAAGTTTGCCTTGTGCGATCTTATCAAGCATTTCTTCAGGTTTCCCGTCACGTCTTGCCTGTTCTTTTCCGATTTCGAGCTCCTGTGCAATAGTCTCAGGTTTTACAAAATCTTTATCGACAGCAACCGGATTCATTGCAGCAATCTGCATTGCTACATCTTTATAAACCTGGACATTGGCTCCTGATTTTGTAAAACCAACGAGTGTGGCAAGCCTGTTACCAGGGTGAATATAAGCCTGGACATGAGCTGCTTCGATCTTTTCATAATAAGAAAGATCCAGTTTCTCGCCAATTATACCTACATATTCAACCACTTTTTCTCCAACTTTGCCACCATCCATAGGAAGTGATTTAAGTTCGTCAAGGCTTCCGGGTTTTTTAATAACCGCGATATCGAGAATTTTATTTGCCAGAGCCATGAAGTCAGCATTCTTTGCGACAAAGTCTGTTTCGCTGTTAAGTACGATCATTGCACCGGCTGTTCCATCAGAAGAGACTTTTGACAGTACGACTCCTTCGGAAGCTTCTTTATCGGCCCGTTTGTTGGCAACCGCCTGTCCCTTCTTACGAATTATTTCGATGGCTTTATCAAAGTTACCTTCGGACTCTTCAAGAGCTTTTTTACAGTCCATCATCCCTGCCAGAGTAACTCTTCTTAGTTTTGCAACATCAGCAGCATTTATAGCAGCCATAATTATACCTTTCTAAGTTATGATTTAATATTTTTTACAATTCTTCTTCTGTCTCATCAATTACCTTCACGATATCTTCATCTTCATCTGATTCGTCTGCAACTTCGTCATCAACTTCGACCTCTTCTTCCTCCTCAACGATTGCTTCAATAATAGCAGCAGGAATATCTTTTGTTTCAAGCTCTCTCCGCATTACTTTTTTGTCTTTCTGCTGAGGTTCTTTGTCTTTTTCGATTTTTCTCTCATTAAGTCCCTCTTCAATTGCCTGGCACAATATGCCGACAATCAATGATATCGACTTAGAAGCATCGTCATTTGCCGGAATCGGGAATTCTATATCGGAAGGATCTGAATTGGTATCAACCATTGCAAAAACCGGAATTCCGAGTCTTTTTGCTTCTCTGACGGCAATATGTTCCTTTGTGACATCAACAATAAATAGCGCTGACGGGAGTCTGGTAAGATCTATTATGCTTCCAAGTGTTTTTTCAAGTTTGGCTCTTTGCCTGGTAACCTGTAATCTCTCACGCTTTGAAAGGTTCAGAAAAGTTCCGTCTGTAGCCATTTTGTCGATTGAAGACATTTTCTTAACAGCCTTACGGATAGTCGGGAAGTTGGTAAGCATGCCACCGGGCCAGCGTTCTGTAACATAAGGCATATTAACTGCTTTGACTTTTTCGGCGACAATCTCTTTTGCCTGTTTCTTAGTTGCTACGAACAGCACTTTTTTGCCAGATTTGGCAATGTGTTTCATTGCTGAAGCAGCTTCATCAATTTTAACAGCTGTTTTCTCAAGATCAATAATGTGTATACCGTTGCGCTCCATAAAAATATAAGGAGCCATAGCCGGATTCCACTTTCTTTTAAGGTGTCCGAAATGAACACCGGCATCAAGTAATTCTTTGAAATTTGTTCTAGGCATTTTTTGGTTTTTTAAGTTTACATTCTTTCAATCAATTGCAAAGTAGCCCCGCCAGCTGGCGGGAGTCTTCACAATTTAGATACTAAACTTGCATCTATAACGACTGTTTTTTTAATTCTAACGTTTACTGAACTGGAATCTCCTGCGGGCTTTTGGCTGCCCTGGTTTTTTCCGTTCAACTTCACGCGGATCGCGAGTTACGAATCCTTCGGCTTTGAGTTTGCCTTTGCATTCGGCATCCATCATGATAAGGGCTCTTGTTATTCCAAGACGCAAAGCTTCGGCCTGGCCTTTTACACCACCACCATCGAGATTGACATTGATATCATACTTTTCAACGGCATTCATAAGAACCAGGGGCTGTGTAACAACATACTGAAGTGTTTCAGCACCAAAATATTCTTTGTAATCTCTGCCGTTAACAGTAATTTTACCTTTGCCATCGCTCAAATATACCCGGGCTACAGCTGCTTTTCTTCTTCCAAGAGCATTGATTGTTTCCATTTATCTTGCTTAAAATATTTTAAAGTTCAATTTTTTTAGGTTTCTGTGCTTCATGTGGATGTTCACTTCCTGCATAAACATGCAAATTTCTGAAAAGTGCGCTCCCAAGCCTGTTCTTTGGCAACATACCTTTTACAGCTTTCTCTACCAGCCCGATGGGATTCTTCTTCAACAGCGCTTCAGCAGTCGTAAATCTCTGACCTCCGGGGTAACCGGTATGCCTGACATAGACTTTATCTGACCATTTTTCACCTGTCAGATCGATCTTTTCTGCATTGATTACTACAACATTGTCGCCACAATCAACATGAGGTGTAAAGTCGGTTTTATGCTTTCCTCTGAGCATTGAGGCCACAACTGATGCAAGTCTGCCAAGAACCTTGCCTTCAGCATCAATAATTACCCACTCCTTGTTTACAGTAGCTTTATTTGCTGAAACTGTTTTATAGCTTAAGGTGTTCACTAGTTCTTATTTTTAAATTGATGTACTTATATTTAATGTAATTAGCCCATTATTTTGGGGTCTGCAAAAATACAACATATTTTCTAAAAAAAAAGAAATCTCTGCAGATTTTATTTTTGTTATGCAAAAGTAGATTAATTTTACCTCCTGAAAGATCAGCTTTCTGATTTTAATTATATCCTATTACCTCTCCCCAACCCCTCCCCCAGGAGGAAGGGGCTAAAAACATAAAGATCATTTGGTTACCCCCTTCTCTCTTGGAAGAAGGGGGAATGGGGGATGAGGTAAACCCGGTATCAAAGGGAGAGATTTAAGTTTATTAGGATAAAAGGGGATTGTTCAGTAGTATTTGTTGTTAATTATTAAAGTTTTAGTTATAATAATAATGAAAAATGACAAATTATTTCTCAGAAGGGCAATTGAAATCGCATTGGGAGGCATAAAAGTTGGCGGAGGGCCATTTGGTGCCATAATAGTAAAAGATAACAAAATAATCTCCGAAGCATTTAACAGGGTAATTCTGAATAATGATGCCACTTCTCATGCTGAAATACTGGCAATACGACTGGCTTCTTCCGTTTTGCAATCTCACGATTTACAAGAATGTACACTCTATTCTTCGTGTGAACCCTGCCCCATGTGCCTGGGAGCAATTTACTGGTCAGGAATAATGAAGGTCGTTTATTCATGCGACCGGATGGATGCTGAAGCTGCCGGATTCAGCGATAAACTGATATATAATGAGATTGACCTCGATCCTTTCCAAAGGAAAATATTATTTTTAAAATTGTCTGATCTCAAGGGAAAAGAAGTTTTCAGGAAATGGGATGAACTGGAAAACAAAATTACATACTGATAAAATGGATTCAGGTAGAAGACTATCCCGCGATTTTTATACCAGGGATGTACTTGAGGTGGCTCCTGAACTGCCAGGCAAATACATGGTTGTCAGATTAAAGGATGGAACAACTAGCAGATACAAAGTAACTGAAGTTGAGGCTTATCGCGGTAGCGAAGACAAAGCATGTCATGCTTTTAAGGGAAGAACCGCCAGAACTGAGATAATGTTTCACGATGGAGGCAGATTGTATATTTATTTAATTTACGGGATGTACTGGATGCTTAACATTGTTACAGGCGAGAATAACAACCCTCAGGCAGTTCTGGTCCGGGGAGTTGAAAACTGGCCTGGTCCGGGAAAATTAACTAAAAACCTTGGAATAGATAAGTCATACTATGGAGAAGATCTTGTATTTTCAGACAGGATTTGGGTTGAAGACTGCGGATTAAGCTATGAAGTTAAAAATGGTCCAAGGATTGGTATTGAATATGCCGGTGAATATTGGAAGAGCCGTCCCTGGAGATATTATATTTAATAAAACCTCACCCCAACCCCTCTCCCAGGGGAGAGGGGCTAAATCAATGATTAAATGATTATTACACCCCTTCTCCCCTGGGAGAAGGGGCTGGGGGATGAGGTAGAAAAGCAAGGGAATGAGCATGGCAAGAAATAACAAACAGCCACTGATCATGAGTTAAAGAGATGTTAATTAGAAAACTAATTGAATGCATATAATTTTTTTTTACGTTCTTTGTCAGTAAAATAATCAAAAACAATTCTTTTATGGATTCAATCTGGGGTAATTATCGTCGCTGGAACAACATTACCGGATGGTTTATATTCATCTTTTCTTCAATAGTTTATCTGCTTACTCTCGAGCCAACCGTAAGTTTCTGGGATTGCGGCGAATTTATTCTTGCAGCCTTTAAGTTACAGGTTGGACACCCTCCGGGAGCTCCTCTCTTTCTTATGATGTCAAGAGTGGCCACATTATTTGCCGGAGGAGACACTTCGAAAGTTGCAGTTACAGTAAACATACTCTCAGCATTGTGCAGTGGCTTCGCCATAATGATTCTGTTCTGGACAATTACCCATCTTGTTCGCAGGGTATTTTTAAATGGCACTGAACTCGAATCAAAGAATGTTCCGGCCATTATGGCAAGTGGTATCCTGGGTTCTCTGGCATTTACGTTTACTGATTCATTTTGGTTTTCAGCTGTTGAAGGTGAGCTTTATTCACTATCCTCTCTTATAATAGCACTTGTATTCTGGGGAATGCTGAAATGGGAGGAAGAAGAAGAAAAACCCTATTCCGGCAGATGGATAATTCTGGTTGCATATTTAATGGGATTGGGCCTTGGAGTACACCGTTTGAATCTCTTGATAATTCCTGTGGGTGTTTTTGTTTACTATTTCAAGAAATATGAAGTTTCAACAAAGGGGTTAATCAAGGCAAGCCTGGTTGCACTTTTACTCCTCTGGCTTATGGTATTTGTATTGATGCCCGGAGTTCCGGAGGTGGCAGGTTGGTTTGAACTTCTGTTCGTGAATGTTCTGGGCTTACCCTATAACAGCGGACTAGTGTTCTTTATGATTATTTTATTTGGTGCGCTCACATATGGCATCTATTACTCATTGAAACATAAGAGGGTGATTATGAATTATGTAATGACATCTCTTGTTGTTGTAATGATTGGTTATTCATCGTATGCGATGATTATGATCAGATCATCAGCCAGACCACCTATGAACCAGAATGATCCTTCAGATGTGTTTTCATTATCATATTATATAAACATGAAGCAGTATGGCAGCGCTCCAAAATTTTATGGGAACTACTATAGTGCTCCCGTCACCGATGTTAAGAAAGTTATTTCGGGATATAACAAGGTAGGAGGCAAATATAAACCATACTATCATCCTGAATATTCTTACAACAAGGAATTTGAAACAGCTTTTCCTCGAATGTACAGTTCTGATCCCGAACATGAGAGCGCCTACAAATACTGGGGTAAGGTGGTTGGAAAGAAATTTTCAGGCGGGGAGGGAAAAGAAGCAATCGTTTGTCCGACATTTGGAGAAAACCTTCGTTATTTTTTCCATTACCAGATCGGATTTATGTATTTCAGATATTTTATGTGGAATTTTGCAGGCAGGCAAAACGATATCCAGGGGAACGGAAATTCCATTCACGGGAACTGGATCAGCGGTATAAAATTTATCGACGAAGCACGACTGGGAAACCTCGACAGAATTCCAAAAGATCTTAAAACTAACCCGGGGAATAATAAATATTATTTTCTTCCCCTTCTTATCGGACTTGTCGGAATGTGCTGGCAGTATAAAAGAAATAATTCCGGCTTCTGGCTTGTAATGGTGTTTTTCATAATGACAGGGCTAGCTATAATTGTTTATCTGAATCAATATCCAAATCAGCCAAGGGAGCGCGATTATGCCTATGTTGGATCGTTCGATGCATTCGCAATATGGATAGGAATAGGCTTTATGTTTGTTTATGAAAAGCTTCAGAAATTTCTTGGAAACAAAATATCATTGGCTGTTACCTTCGTGGTTCTCATTGCAGCAGTTCCTGTTCTTATGGCTTCTCAGAACTGGGATGACCATAACCGATCAGGACGGTACACTGCAAGGGATATTGGAGCTGATTATCTGAAATCATGTGCTCCGAACAGCATATTATTTACTTATGGAGATAACGATTCATTCCCGGTGTGGTATAATCAGGACGTTGAAGGGGTCAGAACCGACGTACGTGTTGCAAACCTTAGTTATATTCAGGCTGGCTGGTATATTGATATGATGAGGCAAAAAGCATATGGATCCGATCCATTGCCTCTCACTCTCGGATCTGATAAGTATCTTGAAGGAATCAGAGAACAGCTACCTATCGATAACAGGGTTGATAAGCCCATTAACCTGAAAGACATTGTTCAGTTTGCTGGTTTAGAAGACAATAAATACAAAGTCGATCTTAGCGGAAGAGGCGATTATATGAACTATATTCCTGCTAATAAATTTATTGTTGATGTTGATACGGCAAAAGTGCTTTCAAACGGTACGGTTAAATCGTATTATAAAGACCGGATCGTTTCTCCCATGATCTGGGAATACACCGATGGTGACGCATTCAAGGGCGATCTCGCAATTATGGACCTTCTTTCTACAAACAAATGGGAGAGACCCATCTACTTTTCAACAACAGTTCCTTCTACCCAGTACAAAGGACTTGAGAAGTATTTTATACAGGAAGGCCTTTCCTACAGAGTGGTCCCGGTTAAAACAGATAAACCTGAGCAGGGCGAATTCGGGATGATAGATCCTCTCGTTATGTATGATAATATGATGAACAAGTTCTCGTGGGGAAATGCAGGAGATCCTTCTGTTTATCTGGATGAGAATAATAAAAGGATGTTCAGTAATTTCAGGAGAATCTTCGGAACCCTGGGGAAAGAGTTGCTTATCAGCGGAGATACAATTAGAGCTATTGAGGTTGCACACCGTGGTCTCTCGATCGTTCCTTCCGCTAAAATGCCGTATGATTTTTTCACAATAGGAATTGCAGAGGTACTCATAAGTGCAGGAAAAGCTGAAGAGGGTGAGCAATTGCTAAACGATGTTATTAATTACTCAAAAGAATATCTCGATTATGCGGTAAGTCTGAAACCAGAAGACAGGTATGGTCTCGAGTATCCTGACGGGATTAATATGCAGGCGATGCTCGATATCTATAATCTTGCAATGAGGTTGAAATTGAACTCCATTATACAAACCATAGAACCAGCGATAAATAACTATTACGGAAAACTTTATTCCTCCAAATAGATTCAGATGAGGTTTTTCAGGCCAGGCTTTCCGGCACGTTGGCTTTATCCTGATGCAACATTCAGGATAAAGACTAACTGTCAGGTATTATGTCTGACTTTTGATGATGGCCCTGATCCTTTTTCTACACCTCAATTGCTGGACATACTCAGGAAACATAATATCAGGGCACTGTTTTTCTGTAACGGAAAGGCTGCGGAAGAATATCCTGACCTTATGAATCAGATTCGTTCTGATAGTCATGCTATAGGAAACCACGGCTATAATCATCTGGATGGATGGAAAACTGATTCTGCAACATATATTAATGATGTAATCATGGCCTCGGAATTTACATCCGGGAATATGTTCAGACCTCCTTTTGGCCGACTGTCAATGAAACAAAAAAGAAGTTTATCCAAAACTTTTAAATTGATACTCTGGGATATAATGGCTTATGATTTTGATAGGGATTTTGGAAGAGATAAATCGCTTCGGATACTTAAAAACAAAATTAGGCCGGGTTCAATAATTGTTTTGCATGATACAGCATCTTCGTCTGCAAATGCCATACTGGAAGAATTCATAATTTTTGCTAAAAAAGATGGGTATCGATTTGAAATTATTGATGATTCTTTTAATCCAATCCGGAACAGGATTATCGAAAAAGGTGAAAAAAGTTAAGTTTTCCTTTGTGTTGCTTTGTGTTTTACTTTGTGCTCTTTGTGGTTAATTGGTTTGGTTTTTACCACGAAGGAACACAAAGGTTAGCGCTAAGGGTCATAAAGGAATATTTAAATGTCCACCAATTGAAGGATGGAATGGACTAAGCCAAAAACAGACTGGCTTCTGAAAACACTCTTTCAAACCAGAAGTCTACTTTATTTGAAAGAGGAAAATTCAAAATCGGAAAAGGATTTTCGTGACTATATGGATAGGGGAAATCCCATATATCGACTACGTCTTTCTTATTAATATTCCCAAGCGTTGAGATTATACCTTTGCTGGGGATAACTGTGTCTTTCAATAAAGATACAGAATGGATCTGATCACGAAGCTTGCTTAAGATGTTCTCTCTGAATATTTTAAGTCGGCCAAGATCAATCATCGACCTGAAGGCCATTCCAATCTGGCTGGTAAGCAGAAAATCAACCAATGGACTTTTTCCGGTGAGAGTCTTTTCAAATTCAAACAGGTAGTACCTGTAAACTCTGTCGAAAGCCAGACTATCCATAATTAATTTTGAAGAACCTTGCATATTACTGAAAACCGACCCTCCGCAAAAGATAAAAAGCTTCGATCCTGTAAAGAGTTTTTCCGGATTTCCCATCAGTATGATCTCTGCCAGAAATGCTCCTATTGAGTAGGCGAAAATATTGAAATTAGTAGTTCGGGGTATTATTTCATGGGCCCCGTCTCTTATACCTGATAATAGTTTTATAATATCAGAAGTGGTCTGAAATCCTGATTTGAAGAACCTCAAAGGGTCTTCAGTGAGACGGTTGCTGAGGGCAATATTTGCAAAGCTCGACCTATCTATATCTTCAAATGAAGAATTCCTGACCTTCATAAAATGAACCATCGCCCTTGGATCTTTCCATGATGCCGGTGACCTGTTTATATGAAAAGAAATAGGGAATAGAATCACATAACTGTC
Source organism: Bacteroidales bacterium (assembly GCA_003157015.1). Taxonomy (GTDB): domain Bacteria; phylum Bacteroidota; class Bacteroidia; order Bacteroidales; family VadinHA17; genus LD21. Next base: position 11,585 of record PMIJ01000126.1, on the reverse strand, counting down.
AGTATTCTTTGCAAGGTAATATGCCCAGACAAGGTATTTTACCCAGCTTCTCTCATTAAGACCATGAAGTAATAGAATTACTTTATCGCTTTTCGAGTCTCCCGGAATAAAAACAGGATAAGTAAAAGAACTGTTTTCAGTAATGAGAGAATCATTTTTATTTGAAAATTCATCTTCAAGCGCATCCGAACGGAAACAAATATTATGAATTTTAATATCCGAATCCGGAATAGATATTATCTTGTTTTCGTTAGAGAAGACAGATTTAAGTTCATTATAAGTTTTGGTATAAATCATTTATTCGGACCTGATAATATTTTTATACAAAGGAAGTCGACTCACGCACTGAGTGCAAATTTATGTGGCGGATGGCGACACTATGTGATTAAACCTGGTAATATGGGATGTAATTCCACTATTTGTGACAGAATTCCACTGTTTGAAAACTGTCAAAACTCTTTAAAGCTCTGTTAAGAGTAAGAAAATACTTAATTTTACATTAAGTTATCAGATTGCAAATGGTCGACTTTCAAAAACCGATTCCTCCATATTTGAATGAAAAGCAGAATATAACACGTCTGATACTTTTTACTTCACTTTTTGCCCTGGTCTTTATTAACGCATATTCCCCCTTTGGTGCAGACAGATGGTACGATCTGACAAGGCTTGAGTTTTTTACATATTCCAGTCTGACAATACTCCTGGGTATGCTTGTTGTAGTTATAAGCCGGATCCTTATGTACCGAGTCAGCAAAAAGCATGCAATAAACGTTTGGCAATACCTGATCTGGATATTTGCCGAAATATTTTGCATGGCTCTCGCCTATGCTCTGTTCGAAAAACTGTTTCTGAAAGATTCAAGGATTTTTATTGATCTGGTAAAGAATTCTTCACGAAATACTGCCCTTGTTTTGTTATTACCATATTCAACCCTATGGCTATATTTTTCCTGGCGCGATAAAAAGGAACAAATAGAGAGACTGGCGGATTTCCCGGTTTTTTTGGAAAATTCAAGAAACATGATCCCTTTCTATGATGATAAGGGTATTATGAAGTTTTCAATTAAGAAGGAGAATCTGTTTTATGTGGAGTCAGCAGAAAATTATGTGAATATTTGCTATCTGAATAAGGGGAAAGTATCAAAATACCTGCTTAGGCTAACATTAAAAAAGATAGAGGAGAATTTCTTTGGAACAGAAATTATAAGGTGCCATAGGTCATATATAGTTAATTTTGAAAATGTTAAAGTTATCAGAAAAGACAGGGACGGGCTTAATCTCGAATTTGATAATCCTTCTGTTACCGATATTCCTGTCTCAAAAACCTACGTCAATGCAGTAATGCAAACTTTTTCGAAATATTGCCAGACTGTAGATCTCAGTTAACGGTTTTCATATTTATGGGTTTTGTTTATCAGAATGAAATGTTACTTTTGAAATGATAATATATCCCCTGAAAAATGAATATTCTCATTCTGGGATCTGGTGGAAGGGAACACGCACTTGCCTGGAAACTTGCCCAAAGTAAAAAGATCGACAGGATTTTTATTGGTCCGGGAAATGCCGGGACATCTGAGTTAGGAACAAACCTGAAGCTGAATCCTGAAAATTTCCCTGAAGTGAAAGATGCTGTTTTGGGAAACAGGATTGATATTGTAGTTGTAGGGCCCGAAGCTCCATTGACTATGGGAATTCACGATTTTTTTACGAATGACCTAACGCTTAGGGATATACCAATAATAGGTCCTGATAAATCTGCTGCCAGGCTGGAAGGAAGCAAAGACTTTGCGAAGTCTTTTCTTATCCGGAACAATATTCCTACCGCTGCATATAAGAGCTTTGATAAGTCAACAATGAATGAGGCTTCTGCCTTTCTGAGTACGCTTGACCCACCTTACGTTATTAAAGCAGATGGGCTGGCTGCAGGAAAAGGCGTCGTAATAGTCGATGATATCCATGATGCGGAGAACGAAGTTAAGGCAATGCTGAACGGGAAATTTGGTCATGCCGGAGAAAAAGTTGTCATCGAACAGTTTCTTAAGGGAATAGAGCTATCTGTTTTTATTATTACTGACGGGTTTACATATAAACTATTGCCTGAAGCCAAGGATTATAAAAAGATAGGAGCAGGTGACACCGGACTTAACACCGGTGGGATGGGAGCGGTTTCCCCTGTACCTTTTGCAGATAAAATCTTTATGGACAAAGTGAAACAGAGAATTATTGATCCGACGATGAAAGGATTGTCAGATGAAGGAATAGTATATAAAGGATTTATTTTCTTTGGCCTGATAAATGTAGGTGGGAACCCTTATGTTATCGAATATAATGCCAGGCTGGGTGATCCTGAATCGGAAGTAATAATCCCAAGAATTAAGTCTGATTTTTTTGATCTCATTGAAGGAGTGGCTATGGGGGATCTTCAAAGAAGAATTATTGAAATTGATGAAAGATTTGTAGCTACGGTAATGATGGTTTCCGGCGGTTATCCCGGAACATATGAAAAGGGCAAAACTATTCAAGGGCTCGATCTTGCAACCGGGAGTGTCATTTTTCATTCAGGCACTAAAAAAGAAGGAGATAAGGTAGTTACCTCGGGAGGACGCGTTTTTGCTGTCAGTTCCTGGGGATCTTCTATGAAAGGGGCTCTTGGAACATCTTACAGGAATGCCGGGCTGCTGGATTTTGAAGGTAAATATTACAGGTCGGATATCGGATTTGATCTTTAAGACAAATGCTACTGCGTATATTCAAAGGAACAGGACCCGGAGTAATATTTTTAATAATTATTATTCTCATTACTGTATGGGTAAGTGCAATTCTTAATCAGAGATTACACCCACGGTTTATATATGAGAGTGATCCGATGCCACTTTATAGTTTTGTTAAACTTTTGATACACAATAGTCATAATCTGGGAGTTATTCTGTCCTTTCTTTTGGTATCCCTGATGGCATTCCTCATGGTAAATTTCAATACTACAGTTTTCTTTATACATGAAAGAACTTTTCTGCCGGCGTTTTTTTACGTATTGTTCGGAGGGTTATTCCCTGATCAGCAGCTCTTGAATCCGGTAATCCCGGCTTCAATTTTCCTTATGCTGGCAATAATGAGAATTATGGATGGGTACCACAAGACCGGGACAGCCTATAATTATTTTGATGCAGGAATCCTTATCAGTACCGGAAGTTTGTTTTATGCGAACCTCATATGGTTTGGATTATTGGTTATAATAGGGATCGCTTTGCTCAGGACAGGCAATGCTAAGGAGATTGTAATTTCAGTTTTAGGACTATTAACCCCCTATCTCATTACTTTTGGCATCTATTATGTGTTGGGGAAAGACATATTTGCTCTGATGAAGCTTATTGGCGATAACCTGTTTACCAGATCAACGTTTTATCCTTTGCCCCGATTGACTGTCGTAGCATTGATTTTTATCGTAGCATTGATTCTTGTCAGCTTAGTTCAACTGATGCAACGCATGAACTCAAAAAAAATAAAGTCGCGTAAAACATTTTCCCTGATGATCTGGACTTTGTTAATATCAATAACAGTCTATTTTGCTTTGCCTTCCGCTTCAGTAGAATTAGTATGGCTGATAAGCATCCCTGTCAGTTATTTCCTGACTCATTATTTTGTATTTGTAAAAAAGAAACTGGTACCTGAAATATTATTTTCCTTTTTGTGCTTTTTTATTCTGTTTATACAGATTTGGTACCTGATGTAATGTGATTATTTTATCATTGAGACTACTCCGACCCCTGAGCCCTGTTGTCCGTTGGTGAAGTCATAACTAATCTGATATATTCCGCTTCTCTGGCATTCAAAATCAACGAAAGAATAGATCTTGCCGGTTTTTTTATCGAATGATGAAAGGATCAGTTTATTCGTGTCGTCTTTGATAGTAAGAATCAGCTGACCTTTAGAGTTATCTGCATTGCACATAGTAAACCGGTACTTGGTATTTTTCCAGAGAGACATGTTTGCTCTGTATCGTAAATCACTCTGGATTGCTGCTTTCCCAAGCTGTATCCTGAAATCTTTAAGGTATTTAGCATTTGTACCGGCATTTATTGCACATTTACTTACCAGCGGGTCTGTGACTTGTCCAAATGCCATGAATCCGAAGATAAATAAAATGGTCAGAGTTGTAATGATTTTTTTCATACTAATTATTTGAAATTAGCCTGTCCCTGATATTCTTGGTAATTTCTATTACCCCATTCAGCTGGTCTTTCGACATGTTGACTACGCTTGTCTCAGTTTGCTTAATGGTAAGACCTCCATTTTTTTCAACGCTTACCGGATCTCCCTGTGTGTAAGTTATTCTTATGTCACGATATTTGTCTTTGATGTCCTGCATATCTTTGCAAAGATTCGTGAACTCAGGATCACGGTTGCAGTAGGGACTTATCAGAAGCAGGAGGTCGTTCAAAATTATCTTCTGTTCCCCGATCCTGTCACTAAGCACTTTATTGGGATATTGTTTCACAACCTGAGTTGCAAGATACTGGCCCTCGATCCAGACTCCTATTATCATAAGAGCTGAAAGCTGCCCCCTGTCATTACTGCGCAGGTAGGTATCTATTTTATTATATGAATCAACTGAAATGAAAAGAAGGGAGTCAAGATTAGATCTGTTCTTTGATAATCTTTTAATTGATTCAAAATCAAAAAACTGACCTACTTTAATATCATCAGCAATTTTTCTTATTGAAGAGAGGACATCAAGGGAAGACCCTGTTTTTTCATACATATTCAGATACCCCAGATCAGCACCGAGAATACCTAGTTTAAGAGCCTTGTTAAAACTGGTGCTTTGCCTGTTGGCATCTATTGTTTCGGCAATATAGTTTTGAGAGAAAGGGACCTGCAGTGTCTGCAGGAGATTAGCTATCTCTACCGGTGATGAAATGTTTTTCGAAATATCAGCGATAGCTTCCGGGCTTAATTTTTCAGCTTCTGAAACAGGAATTGAGTCAGATTGAGGAAAAACAAACTCTGAAGTTTTGCTTTTTGAATTTCTGCATGAGAAACCAAAAAACATAACGATTAGCAAAATGAATACTCTTCCTTTCATTTAGGATGATGGATAAGTTAAAACAAAAATACAAAAAAACTTATTAACAATCTATAAAATATTTATTTTCGGAATTTTAAATTTTTCGAAAAACCTGACTGCTCTGCCCAGCAGCTCGAAATAAAGCGCGAGGTAAAGAAAAATCGAGCTGAAAAGAACGAGTGAAACATTGAAGGTGAATGTGTCTGACTTCATTCCAAAAATATATTTTGAAGGCGAATAAAAATGTGTACGGAAATTTAAAGGTCCTCTACTGTAAGGATCAAGATAAATAGGATCAATATTCTGGACCAGAGAGTTATTGAAGATCAGAAATTTTTTGCGTTCATAACGCTTGGTCACCATCTCTTCAAGTTTATAATTATAATAAGCACTCTCGAGTTTCTGCAGCTTTAAGTCATTCAAATTGCTGAAAATATCTTTCCTGTCGCTTACCATATTGGATATCCTGTTGAATACTTTATCCATTCTGTCGAGGTATTTTGTCAGTGAATCTGCCACTCCGGGATTAAATTCATATGGAGTGAGATCCGTAATATAATTGAACGGAGGAACATTATAAACCGATGCCATTTTTTCCAATTCGTTTTTGATAAACTTTAGTTTAGTGAACTTACGGGTTGATTTTCTGATAAGAAGGTCTTCGTTGTTGCCAATATTTTTCGGATTGCTTCTGAATTCAAAAAGAGTGGTGAAAAGGGCATCACGTATTGTCTTAATCCTGTAAACCTTATTGAATTCAGCTTCACTTCTTTTCTTTTCAAGATCGTAATAAGTCTCACCTTCCCTGGTAAATTTAGTCTGGCTGTATTTATTATCCTTGAATTGCGACACAATGAGCGCTTCATAGGTCCATCGCGTAGGCATCAGTTCAGCAATCAGAGGCACCTTCTCAACATTGCCTATTTTCCGGTTCAGCTTATCAAACGGGAACATGGCCCCGCTGAGAACCATCATGGGGATTATCAGAAGAGGGATCACGATGTAGATTGTAATGGCCGAATTAAAAGATGCTGATATGTTCAATCCAAGCATATTGGCGCAGAATGCCGTAGTAAATAATGCCAGCCAATAATGAAAATACATACCTTTTATGCCAAGAATCGGGTTTGCAATGGAGACAAACAGAAGTGTTTGTACAGCTGATATCATTATCAGAATGGCAACTTTTGATAAAAGATAACTATTTCGGCTTAAATTAAGGAAATGCTCCCTTTTAAGGATTTTCCTGTCCCTGAAAATCTCCTCGGCACTTATTGTCAGACCCAGGAAAAGTGCGACAATAAGACTCATGAAGATGTATATGGGAATATTTTCATTCTCAGAAAATATGTATATATCAGAATCCGGATCAGGAATATATCTGATTATAAATGAGAGAACAAATCCCAGGATCGGAGCTTCAAGGAGAGTGAGCAGGACATACTGACTATTGGAAATTTTGCTCTTGAGATCTCTGGAAAAATAAATCGTGAACTGTTTAAAAAGACCTGGCCTCTGAAGATTCTTGTGAGGAGGCTCTTTAATCTCTGGCACTTTATTAAACGGATGCTTTGAGTTATATGCTTTAGCCCATTCCTTCGGCTTGATTTTCCTTTTATCAGTATACCTGCCGAATTCGTCAACAACCTGTGTTTCAATAATATTGAATATTGTTTCAGGATTCACGTTCCCGCATGATGGACACTCTCCCTGGTTGGAGTTGATCTGTGCATCGAGAGTTTTAAAATAAATCACTGAATCCACAGGATTACCAAAATATGCCATGCATCCTCCCTGATCGAGAATGACGACTTTATCAAACATTTTGAAAATCTCTGATGATGGCTGATGAATTACAGTGAATATAAGTTTCCCCTTGAGTGTGAGATCACGTAAAAGGTCCATAAGATTTTCAGAATCTCTCGATGAGAGACCTGATGTGGGTTCATCAAGAAATAAAACCAAAGGTTCCCTAATCAGCTCCAGTGCAATATTCAATCTCTTTCGCTGCCCTCCGCTTATTATCTTATTAAGATGAGACCCCACTTTTAGCTCCCGCTTTTCCAGCAATCCAAGATTTGAAAGAGTATGATCAACAAGTTCGCTGATCTCTGTTCTGGTTTTATCCTTGAAACACTGACTGGCTGCATAGAAAAGATTCTCAAACACTGTCAAATCCTCAATAAGAAGATCATCCTGGGGTACATATCCAAAAACACCCTCAAGCTTAACATTATCTTTGGCAACATCTAATCCGTTGATTTTAACATTCCCTTCTGATGGTTTCTGGATTCCGCTCATCAGATTCATCAGTGTTGTTTTGCCTGACCCGCTCGCTCCCATAATACCGATAAGCTTGCCTTCTTCAACTGAAAAGCTTATATTATCAACTGCAGCATGACCCTCCCTGAAGTAATAGGAGAGATTTTCGACTGTGAATGATATTTTATGGATAATTATATCGGAAAGGAAACTGGAACTTATATCACTGTAATAGATGGAATGTCCCTGCTGAGATTTTATTGATCCCCCTTTGGCAAATGTATAAACCTGGCCTGATCGTATAGGGAGCCCATTAAGATATAATTGGTCATCTGATATGTATTTAATAAAATAAAGGTCAACACTAGCCACTCTTAAAATGATTATTCTTGTGTTCTGGTACCCGGTCAGCATCTTCTTGCAGATCTCACACTTTTCATCTCCTGGAGCAAGTGCAAGAATAGAAGGATTATTCAGGTCCTCAGATTTATCATTTTTTACAAATTGTTCAATTGCGGCAAAATCGGTTGAGGATATTTTAAATACTTCAGCGACTGTATTTATTATATTCATCCTCTGAAGTGTGAACTGGCGGTCAGAATTAATAAGTTCATAAAGCCTCATAAGAACCACAACTTTTTGCTCCTGGTTCAGAGTGCGATTGATCTTTTTACATATCCCCAGTATTTTTACAGAATCTTTCACGGAAGGTGCCGATGGCTCACTCAGAACTGACCGCTGCATTATTGGTCCGGCATGCATATCGAAAAGGGCAAGATATTCCTGAACGGTTTCACTTGTAAGCTGTTTGCTGAGGAAGCCGGAAACATACTCGCGTTCGTTCACAAGTATCCCTCTGTCCTGCTTCACAATCAGGGCAAATAGTTCCATCAGGGCTTTTAGAATTTCCTCACTCATAAACCAGCTGCGAAATTCAGAAAATGATCAAGTTGTGTAAACATACTTAATATTAATTATTTAACCAAACCCTTTAAAAGTGGTTAAAAATATGATATTGGCCATTTGGTTTATGGACCACACTGGCAAATAAAAAATTCAAGGAAGGTTCACAAGGGATCTTTTAAAACCTCTGTTCTTGTGGTACTTTTCTAAAAAGTTAAAGATGAAAATATTTATTTTCAAATCCAACAAATTTAATCAATCAGCCATAAAAGAAATTCTCTGTTTCAGAATGGCTCTTTTTATGTATTTTTGATAAATATCTGAATTAATAGTAACATAAATATGAAAATTGGAAAACTCGTTTTAAAAATCGTCCTGATAACAATTGGATTATCAATATCATCAAATAATTATGTCTTTGGACAAACAACCGGAAGGGAGGTGCAGAATTTTAATTTCGACTGGAAATTTTACAAAGGTGACATAGCTAACGGACAGGATCCCAAACTGAATGATTCGGCCTGGCATATGCTGGATTTGCCTCACGACTGGAGCATCGAAGGAAATTTCGATAAATCCTACGCCAGTTCCACAGCTTTTTTGCCTGGTGGAATAGGATGGTATCGTAAATCTTTTGTAATCCCTGCGAATGAGGCAGACCGTAAAGTGTTTATCAGTTTTGACGGGATTTACAATAACAGCGAAGTCTGGATAAACGGAAACTATCTCGGGAAAAGACCTAACGGATATATTTCCTTTCAGTATGATTTAACCCCTTTTATAATTCCAGGTAAGGAAAATCTTATTGCTGTAAAAGTGGACCATTCAAAATATGCAGACTCCCGCTGGTATACGGGTTCAGGTATATATCGAGATGTGAAGCTTATTTTTACATCCCCCGTACATATTAGCCAATGGGGCGTTTCAACCGCAACGAAGGATGTATCAGTTAATAAGGCCACACTTGATATTACAGTCAGTATAAGCAATGAGTCGGTGAAAATATCAGATGTTTCAATTTCAAATTATTTGTTATCTGCAGGCGATACTTTAAAAAGTATTTCGCAGAACATAACAATGACAGGATCTTCCTCTAATATCATTTCAGCAAGTATGGATATTTTTGGTCCAAAACTGTGGGATATTGAAAATCCAAATCTCTATTCACTGGTTACAGTTGTCAAAGGGAATTCTATCCTGGATAGTCAGAATACTCGTATTGGTTTCCGTAATATCAGATTTGATGCTGATAAGGGATTCTTTCTTAATGGAAAGAATCTTAAACTAAAAGGTATTTGCATGCATCATGACGCGGGAACGCTTGGTTCAGCTGTTCCCCGCAAGGTAATCGAAAGAAGACTGGACATACTTAAGGAGGCCGGTTGCAATGCAATCAGAACAAGCCATAATCCTTTCTCTCCTGATTTTCTTGAGCTTTGTGATGAAAAAGGATTTCTGGTTATCGGGGAGGCCTTTGATGAATGGGAACTTCCTAAGAGAAAATGGATCGAGGGATGGAACGTGGGAATCCCCGGTAAAGAGGGATATTCCGTTAATTTTAAAGACTGGGCGATTACAGATCTGCAAGATATGATAAAGAGAGATATTAATCATCCTTCAATTATCATGTGGAGTATCGGAAATGAAATTGATTATCCGAATGATCCTTATACCCATCCTATTTTTAACACAGAAGCTAATCCGCAGTCATGGGCAAAGTATGACGAAAAATTGCCGGACGCTAACCGGTTGGGTGAAGTTGCTAAAAAACTTGTCAGCGCTGTAAAGCAGATTGATGCAAACAGGCCAGTGACAGCAGGTCTGGCTTCGGTATTAATGTCAAATGAAACCGGTTACGCTGACGCTCTCGATGTTACCGGATATAATTATCAGGAAGCCCGCTATACAGCTGATCATAAGAAATATCCACACAGAATCATTTACGGAAGTGAAAACGGTATGACCCTGGAAGACTGGAAAGCTGTTGCTGATAATGACTTTGTCTTGGGGCAGTTTCTTTGGACAGGGTTTGACTATTTGGGAGAAGCAGGGAAATTTCCATATCGTCACAGCATTTCAGGAATTATAGATCTTGCCGGAAATAAGAAACCTGAATTTTATTTTCGTCAGAGCTTATGGAGCGATAAACCAATGGTTTATATTGGAACTACTGATCAATTAAATGATAATAGCGGGAACGATCTATGGGCTCATAAAAAGGTTGACCCTTTATGGAACTGGAAGTTCGGGCAGAGAGTGTTTGTTAATGTCTTTACAAACTGTGAAGAAGCTGAATTATTCCTTAATAACAGGTCGCTTGGGAACAAAAAAATGGCTGATTTTAAAAACAGGACTATCATGTGGGAAGTGCACTTTGAACCAGGTGTACTGAGAGTTGTGGCGAGGAATGCCGGAAAGGATCTCGCATCATATGAACTGAGGACTACAGGTGCGGCAGTTGGAATCATTGCTAAAAGTGATGTTTCGAGTATCAAATGTGATCGGCAGGATGTGGCTAGTATTTTTTTAACTCTCTGCGATAAAGATGGCAATACGGTCTATTCAGCCGAAAATGAGATTACATGCTCAGTTACAGGTTCTGCTAAAATTCTTGGCATGGAGGATTCAAATCCGGAAAATATCGAATACTATAAGGATAACAAACAGCATGCTTATCATGGTAAATTGCTGATCTATCTTCAATCGCTCGATAAGCCGGGGAAAGTCGTTATCAAGCTGTCATCACCAGGATTGAAAGGAACAAGTGTGAATATTGATGTTGTTAAATAATCGTGTAGAGACGCCCAATTTGGGCGTCTCTACGGGAACATAATTTGGCATTTGATGAAATAGAGACGCCCAATCTGGGCGTCTCTACGGGAACATAATCTGGCATTTGATGAAATAGAGACGCCCAATTTGGGCGTCTCTACGGAACAAAAAATAAAATTTTTGTACTGTCCTTATGGTTTTATAAATTGCAGTGGTCTCGCTTTTTGAAAATCTAATGGCAGAAAAATTCAGGAATAAATATCGTGTACAAACTGCACGATTTTTTGGTTACGATTATACACGTCATGGGGCATATTTTATTACAATCTGCACTAAAAAATTTACACCATATTTCGGGGTAATAAAAAAAGGCAGTATGACCCTGTCAGAAACGGGAATTATTGTTAATGATTTTTGGTTTGAAATTCCATACCATTTCCCAAATGCCCAGCTCGATGAATTTATTATAATGCCTGATCATATTCATGGTATAATTATTATTAAATCAAAATCCGATTCAAAATTAAATTTGAATTATATTAATGTAGAGACGCCCAATCTGGGCGTCTCAAAAGAATCAACGA
>PMIJ01000183.1 GCA_003157015.1 Bacteroidales bacterium | reverse complement strand
AACCCTACTTCTGAAAATCCCTTAATAGTAGAGACAGGTCTCAGACCTGTCTCTACTATATTATTATTATCTATCTGCCAGAATACATCTGATCGTAATACTTGTTATAGTCGCCTGATAATACTCTGTCAAGCCATTTTGTATTTGTAAGATACCAGTCTACTGTCTTTTCAAGGCCATCTGCAAATTCAGGTATCGGTGACCAGCCTAATTCCTTCTGCAATTTTGAGGAGTCAATCGCATATCTCAGATCATGTCCCGGTCTGTCTTTCACATAAGTAATGAGTTTTTCTGAAGTACCTTTTGCACGATTAAGTTTTTTATCCATAATTCTGCAAAGGAGAATTATCAGATCAATATTTTTCCACTCATTATTGCCTCCTATATTATAGGTTTCCCCGGCCTTTCCTCTGTGAAAAATTAAGTCTATAGCCGAAGCATGATCCTCAACAAACAGCCAGTCACGGATATTTTCTCCCTTTCCGTAAACAGGGATAGGTTTATTGTTTTTAATATTATTTATTGCAAGTGGTATAAGTTTTTCAGGAAACTGGTTAGGTCCGTAGTTATTTGAACAATTGGAAATCAATGCGGGAACACCGAACGTATGATTGTACGCTCTGACCATATGGTCGGAACTTGCCTTGGAAGCAGAATAAGGACTTTTGGGATCATATGCTGTTTCTTCGGTGAAAAGCCCTTCTTTGCCCAATGAACCGTAGACCTCATCAGTTGAAATATGATAAAATAACTTTTCTTCGAAGTCATTTTTCCATCTGTTAAGGGCTGCATTCAGCAGATTTACTGTTCCGATTATATTTGTAAAGACAAATTCATCGGGACTTGCAATCGATCTGTCTACGTGCGACTCCGCAGCAAGATGAATCACACCGTCGAAATTATACTTATCGAAAAGCTCCACAACAGATTGTTTATCAACTATGTCAGTTTTTTCGAACTTATAGTTTTTTTTATTTTCGATTTCGGTCAGATTTTCCAGGTTTCCTGCATAGGTCAGTTTATCAGCATTAACAATAATGTATTCGGGATATTTGCCGACAAATCTTCTGACAACATGACAACCTATAAAACCTGCGCCACCTGTAATGAGAATGGTCCGTTTCATATTAAAATTTATTATTCCTGAAATTCTTTTCCCAGTCCCAGGCTGTTTTCATCGCCTCATCAAGAGAACTTAATGTTTTCCAGCCGAGTTCGCTATTTGCAAATGACGGGTCAGCCCATATCTTTTCAATATCTCCTGCTCTTCTGCCGACTATTTTGTATTTCAGTTTAATTCCTGAAACACGCTCGAATGATTTTATGGCTTCAAGAACAGAAACTCCCTTGCCGGTACCAAGGTTAAAGACCTCATAATCTGCCTTATTTTTGCCTTCGATAAGTCTCTTGATAGCAATAACATGTGCTTTTGCAAGATCAACAACATGCAGGTAATCCCTTATGCACGAACCGTCGGGTGTGTTGTAATCATCCCCGAAAACTTTGAGCTCTTCTCTTATGCCATATCCCGTCTGAGTTAAAAATGGCACAAGATTCTCCGGAACGCCCCTCGGCAATTCTCCAATCAGAGCTGAAGGATGTGCCCCGATAGGATTAAAGTATCTCAATGAAATTGCTTTAATGTTTTTGTCGGAGACAGTGGTATCTCTTATTATTGATTCCCCTACCTGTTTTGTATTACCATATGGAGAAGTAGCCGGCTGCAAGGGTGCCTGCTCTGTTACAGGGAGCTTTTCGGGTTGTCCATAAACGGTGCAGGAAGATGAAAATACCAGGTTGGGGATCCGATAGCGCTTCATTACTTCCAGAAGATTGACCAATGACAGAAGATTATTACGGTAATACTCAAGTGGTTTATTAACAGACTCACCAACAGCTTTAAGGGCCGCAAAATGTATTACAGCTGAAATATCTTTGTGTTTCCCGATAAATGTGTCAAGCTTTTCCCGGTCACAGAGGTCAAGCACTTCAAGAACAGGTTTGACTCCGGTTATCTTATGGATTCTGTCAACAACCTCGGCTTCCGAGTTGTAGAGATTGTCAATAATAATTGCCTCGAAACCCTCCTCAATCAATTCAACTGTTGTATGAGAACCAATGTATCCGGTGCCCCCGGTAATCAGGATTTTCTTCTTCATTTACAGGCTCCAGTATGAATGATTATTTATTTTCCCGCGAAGGACCCCCTTCACATCGACAACAATTCCATCTTTATTCAAAAGAGGAGTAAAATATGATTCCTCAAGTTTAGCATATTCTTTATGGCTTACGGCAAGTATTATCGCGTCGTACTTTCCGGAAGGTTGCGGTTTAAGGTCGATCTGATATTCTTCTTTAACCTCATGCTTTCCGGCTCCCGGATCAATAACGTCGACCGATATTCCGAAATCATCAAGCTCATTTATAATATCCATAACTTTCGAATTACGGATATCTGTAACATCTTCTTTAAAAGTGATACCCATTATCAGAACTCTTGACCCTTTAAGGTTTTTACCGGCAGCTATGATTTTTTTGACAGTCTGTTTACCTATATATCTTCCCATGCTGTCATTTACGAATCTGCCTGAATCTATCATCTGGGGATGGTACCCAAGGGCTTTTGCCTTAAACGAGAGATAATAAGGATCGACTCCGATGCAATGTCCGCCAACCAGACCTGGATAAAACTTGAGGAAGTTCCACTTTGTCCCTGCAGCTTCAAGCACCTCGAAAGTGTTTACTCCCAGTCTGTTAAATATAATTGAAAGCTCATTCATAAACGCAATATTAATATCGCGCTGTGTGTTTTCAATTATCTTGGCCGATTCTGCAACTTTAATTGAGCTTGCCCGATGAACACCTGCTTTGATGATAAGCTCGTATACTTTTGCAATATTTTCAGCGGATTCGGCATCGCATCCGCTTGTTACTTTAACAATTTTGGTCAGAGTGTGATTATTGTCACCCGGGTTTATTCTTTCAGGAGAAAAGCCAACTTTAAAGTCAGTACCGCATTTTAACTCCGAATATCTTTCCAGTACTGGAATGCAATCATCTTCCGTGCAACCCGGATAGACTGTTGATTCATAGACAACATAATCTCCTTTCTTCAGAATTCTCCCGACTGTTTCAGACGCTTTAAGAACAGGTGTCAGGTCGGGCAGGTTCGTCTTTGTGGTTGGGGTAGGAACAGCAATGATGTGAAAAGAAGCAGCTTTTAAATCTGATGAATCGCTGGTAAGAACAATATCTGAATTTTTAAATGCATCAGAAGTAAGTTCATTACTGGGATCTATACCCTTTTTCATGAGGGCAACCCTTTCAGGTTTAATATCAAAACCGACAACACTTATCTGTTTTGCAAATTCAAGAGCGATTGGCAGTCCAACATAACCAAGGCCGATGACTGATAGTTTAGTCTCCTTTTTAATTAATTTATTGTACATAGATTATATTGTTTTTAAAATTGGATGATAATCTCCCTGGAGCCCGACTGGTTTGGAATTCCTGATCGTATATGCCGTCTCGACTGACTGACGTGCTTCTTTAAGTCCGAAGCCTCTTCCTGCAAGTATCTCTTTATATGTCATTGTATGAAGGTCAGCAAATCCTTCACTGAATTCAATTTCCTCATCATTAACTGTGATAGACCTGAAAGTCCGTTTTCCTGACTCCCTCAAGTTTACCGGAATATCATTATAATCGAGACTCAGGAACCATCTGACTCTTGCATTTTCAAGTTCGAGATACCCGGCAGCTTTATGAGGTTCTAAGATATGGACAATGTTCTTCCTGGTGTCACCGAAGATCCAGCTAAGCATATCGAAAAAATGAATACCTATATTGGTTGCCACACCTCCTGATTTCTGAATATCTCCTTTCCACGAAATTGAATACCAGTTTCCGCGGCTTGCTACATAGGTCATGTCAATATCGTAAACCTTATCTTTAGATCCATTCATTATCTTCTCCCTTAGTTCCAGTATTTTCGGGTGAAGACGAAGTTGAAGTACGGTGTAGATTTTACGACCCGTTTCATTTTCAATCTCCTGTAGGGCATCGATGTTCCAGGGGTTCAGTACAATCGGCTTTTCGCATATTGCTTCAGCCTGATGGCGGAGTGCAAATCTTATATGGGAATCATGAAGATAATTCGGAGAGCAGATACTTACATAATCAATTTTAGTTCCTGTACGTTTTAGTTTATCAAAATGCCTGTCAAATCTTTCAAACTCCACAAAAAAATCACTTTCGGGGAAATAGCTGTCAATCCGTCCAACACTATCAAATTTGTCGAGACTTGCAAGAAGATTGTTGCCTGTTTCCTTTATTGCATGAAGATGTTTGGCAGCTATATAACCTGCTACACCTATTATTCCGAAATTTTTTGGAGAGTCTGTCATGCTCACTTGATTAAAAGGTGCATAAAAGTACTAAATTATTTTAGAAACTTCCCCATCAGTAATCCTGTATTTCTCTCTGCTTTCGGGGCACGAGGCAATTCCATCAGAGTCAAATCTGAGCTTATGCCCGTATTCGCTCATCCATCCGGTCTGCCTGGCAGGATTGCCAATTACTAGAGCATACGGTTTTACTTCTTTTGTAACCACAGCTCCGGCACCTATAAATGAATAGGTCCCTATTTTGTTACCGCAAACAATAGTTGAATTAGCTCCTATTGAAGCACCTTTTTCGACGAGAGTAGCAGAGTAGCTGTCTTTCCTGATAATTGCACTTCGCGGATTAATTATATTTGTAAATACCATCGACGGGCCCAGGAATACATCATCTTCGCAAATAACACCTGTATAAATCGAAACATTATTCTGGACCTTTACATTCTTCCCTAATTTGACCCCAGGAGAAATAACAACATTCTGGCCGATATTGCAGTTTTCACCGATCTCCGAACCTGACATAATATGACTGAAGTGCCAAATCTTTGTTCCTTTTCCAATTTTGCAGCCATCGTCTATTATGGCTGTCTCATGGGCAAAATATTCCTTCTCCATTATTGTTATTTTTTGAAGAATTCTAATACGTTAAGTGCAATATAATCAATTTGTTCCTTTTCCATATCGGGATGCATCGGTAACGAGAGAACCTCTTTGCACAACGAGGTTGTAACGGGGAAATCACCTTCTTTATAACCAAGATAGGCATAAGCATTCTGCATATGAAGCGGACCAGGATAATATACCATCGAGGGGATCTTTTTTGAATCCAGGAATTTTTTGAGTTCATCCCTTCTTCCGTCTTTTATCTTTATCGTATATTGATGAAAAATGTGGGAAGAATAGCTTGCTCTTTCCGGAACGGCTAATGAACTGCACCGGGCAAAGGCCTTGTCATAGGAATCTGCTACTTCTCTTCTAGCCCTGTTGAATTCTGAAAGATGTTTAAGTTTTACCCTGAGTATTGCAGCCTGGATAGTATCTAATCTTGAATTTACCCCAACATCATCGTAGTGATACCTTATTTTCATACCATGATTGGCAATGCTCCTTATTTTTCCTGCAAAAGCCTCATCATTAGTATAAATAGCACCTCCGTCGCCATAGCAGCCCAGGTTTTTGGAAGGGAAGAATGATGTTGTTCCTATATGTCCTATGGTTCCTGCTTTTTTGGTGGTTCCGTTCTTAAAGATATAATCAGCTCCTGTTGCCTGTGCAGCATCTTCGATGACAAAAAGGCCATGTTTTTCAGCAAGCTCCATAATGCTTTCCATGTCAGCGCATTGACCAAAAAGATGAACAGGTACGATTGCTTTTGTTTTTGGTGTGATAGCTTTTCTGACAGCTTCAACCGAAATGTTGAAAGTTCCGGGTTCGGGATCTACAATAACCGGTTTCAGACCAAGCAGGGCAACGACCTCAATGGTAGCAATAAAAGTGAAGTTGGTTGTAATGACCTCGTCACCCGGTTTCAGACCAAGTATTGTTATGGCAAGTTGCAATGCATCAGTTCCGTTTGCACACGAGACCACATTTTTTACGTGCATATATTCCTGAAGTTCTTCTTCAAATAGCTTAACATCAGGACCTTTAATAAAAGCTGTTGAAAGAAGAACAGATTTTATTGCGTAATCTATTTCAGACCCCATCTTATCATACTGGGCTCTCAGATCTACCATTTGGATCTCTCTCATTTAGCTTAAAAAATTAGAAATACGAAGTTAATATTTTTTATTGAATAACCCCCCGACCCCCCATTTGGGAGGCATTTAGACTAAATGCCGTATATAGGATGATCTTTATATGCAATAATTTACCAAGCCCCCCATCTGGGGGGTTGGGGGGTTAAAAAACAAGGGGCCTTATATATATGAATCAATAGACTAAGCCCCCATTTGGGGGGTTAAAAACTGAAGAGGCCATTCTTTTTAAGATCTAAAATATTTTGTCAAGGGCAGAATACTTTTTGTGTCTAACTTATTTTTCTTAATTTTGTATAGATCAAAAGAAGAATTTCCAGTGAATGTTACAGCTGTTATAAGGGAATTGTTGTTTGGGCATGATTGTGTTATTGTCCCGGGTTTTGGAGGTTTTATAGGTAATTATACTCCTGCAAAAATCGACAAAGTCAATGGCACTTTTTATCCGCCTGTAAAGCAGATATCTTTCAACAGGAACCTTAATCATAATGATGGCCTTCTGGTGGGTAGGATATCAGTGGCTTTAAAAATCAATTATATCGATGCCAGAAATTTAGTCGATGAATTCGTTGTTGACATCCGGAAGAAACTTGAAAAAGGAGAGAAAGTTGTTTTTGATAATATAGGAAGTTTTATTAATAATCAGGAGGGAAATGTTCAATTTGAGCCAGACGGGAATGTAAATTACCATCTTGATTCTTACGGGCTTGAACCTTTCCAGTGTTTGCCTCTCGAGGGATATGATGTTAGAAAGAGAGTAGTAAGACATCTTGAAAAGGATCCTGTAAAGCAGGCATCAATAAGAAAAGTTCTATGGCGGGCTGCTATAATCATTCCTCTCCTCTCACTTCTCTTTGTGGTTCCCTTTAAAACGGACCTGTTTAAGGCAAAAGTTGAAGCAACATCCATGAATCCGCTGGTAACGGCTGAATTTGAAAATAATAAAAAGGCAGTGGATCAGGCCAATAATATTGACACTCCAAAAAAAGAAGAAATAGCCAATCCAATCTCCGATAAAAATAGCGCGAAGGAAGTTGTTGCACCTGCTGTACCGGAGAGCGGCAGATATATTGTGATAACGGGCAGCTTCAAATCAAAAGAGAATGCTATTGCTCAGGTAAATATGCTGAAAGAAGAAGGATTTGCTCCTGAGATATTTGCCGCTGACAATGGCTTTTACAGAGTATGCGCAATTACATGCAATGATTTGAATACCGCTGATATCAAGAAAGACAGCATTGCAAAAAAATTCCCCGGTACCTGGATTTCAAGAAAGTAATAGTTATTTTATCATACTCCCGTTACTTACCATCTCTGCCGGAGCGACCATAACTAGTTTCCCGTTCTTATCTTCAGCCATAAGGATCATTCCTTTCGATTCAATACCTTTAATCTTTCTCGGTTCAAGATTTGCAACTATAGATATCTGTTTGCCCACGATCGATTCAGGTTCATAGTACTCTGCGATACCTGATACTATGGTACGGATATCGATTCCAGTGTCTATTCTGAGTTTAAGCAATTTAGTGGTTTTGGGAACCTTCTCGGCTTCGAGAATAGTTGCGGTTCTGATATCTATTTTGGTAAAATCATCAAATGTCACAGGTTCTTTTCCCGGAGTGGTTTTTGAATTGTTTTCTTCGTTGGTTTTTTTTGTTGCAAGAAGCTTATTTATCTGTCGTGTGATCTCTTCGTCTTCAATCTTATCAAAGAGAAGCTCAGCTTTGTTAATCATATGTCCGGGTGGAAGAAGGTTTTGTTTGCCGGCATTTTCCCATTTCAACTCATTAAGGTTAATCAGAATTCGAAGTTTTTCCATTGAGAAAGGCAAAAAAGGCTCGCAGATAATAGTCAGATTTGCAGTTATCTGAAGAGCGATATTCATTATCGTTTTGACACGTTCCGGATCGCTCTTAATTACCTTCCAAGGTTCAGTATCAGCCAGATACTTATTGCCCAGGCGTGCAAGATTCATTGCTTCTTTCAGGGCTTCGCGGAATCTGAAAGTTTCAAGACAAGTTTCAACATTTTCTTTAAACCGCATTATCTCATTCAACACCGATTCATCATTTGAATCAGTTTTGCCTCTTTCAGTAACTCTTCCTCCGTAATAATTATTGGTAAGCACCAGGGTCCGGTTGACAAAGTTCCCAAGAATTGCAACCAGTTCGTTATTATTTCGTGCCTGAAAATCTTTCCAGGTGAAATCATTATCCTTTGTCTCAGGAGCATTTGCACAGAGAGAATATCTCAGAACATCTTGTTTATTTGGAAAATCTTCAAGGTACTCGTGGAGCCATACTGCCCAGTTTCTGGAAGTTGATATTTTATCATTTTCGAGGTTCAGAAACTCATTTGCGGGTACATTTTCAGGGAGAATGTAACTGCCCTCAGCTCTAAGCATAGCGGGGAAGATAATGCAATGGAAAACAATATTATCCTTCCCGATAAAATGAACCATTTTAGTATCCTTATCCTTCCAATACTTTTCCCAATCGGGTGTAAGTTCTTTTGTAGCAGATATATAGCCGATAGGGGCATCAAACCAGACATACAATACTTTCCCTTTTGCTCCCTCAACAGGTACAGGAACGCCCCAGTCAAGATCTCTGCTGACAGCCCTAGGCTGCAAACCCTGATCGAGCCACGATTTACATTGCCCGTAAACATTAACTTTCCACTCTTTATGATCTTCAAGGATCCATTTTTTCAGCCAAGGTTCATATTTGTCGAGAGGCAGATACCAGTGGAGAGTATCACGCAGCACGGGTTTACTGCCGCTTATTGTGGAATGGGGATTTATAAGTTCATTTGGACTGAGTGAAGTTCCGCACTTTTCACACTGGTCACCATAAGCGTTTTCGTTTCCGCAATGCGGACAAGTACCCATTATATACCTGTCGGCCAGGAAACACCCTGCCTCCTCATCGTAATACTGTTCAGATGTTTTCTCAATGAACTCGCCTTTATCATATAATGTTTTGAAGAACCCCGAAGCAGTTTCATAATGAACCTTATTGGAAGTGCGGGAATAGATATCGAACGCGATTCCAAAATCCTCGAACGCTTTTTTATTCATTGTATGATATCTGTCAACAATCTCCTGAGGTGATACCCCTTCCTTGCGTGCTTTGAGAGTGATAGGTACTCCATGTTCATCTGATCCGCAAATAGATATCACGTCCGCACCCTTCATTCTCAGATATCTTGTGTAAATGTCTGAAGGAATATAAACACCAGCAAGATGACCAATATGTATAGGTCCGTTTGCATAGGGCAGGGCTGAAGTGACAAGATATCTTTTGAAATTCTTCATGATATTGATAATGAGGAGTTAGCTTTATTTAAAAATCGAACAAAGATAATAAATTTACCTGTTTTTAACCGAGGTACACTGTTAGTTTATTTCATACTGGATTCTGAGATTGCTTCGTCGCGGAGTTCACCCCGCGATGAAGCAATCCCTTAAAGCAAGTATGCGTTTTGCAGTTGGATAAGGATTCAATAACAATTACTTTTACATATTAAAATTTTATATGTTTACAAATAAGATACAACCACCCTTTCTGAAGCCCGGAGATGAAGTGGCAATAATTTCTCCTTCTTTTTGCATTGAGGAGAATATTCTAACTGAAGCTGTCACCTTTCTGGAAAAGTGGGGTTTGAGTGTCCGTATAGGCAAGTATGCCGCAAAAAAGAAAGGCCCCTTTGCCGGAAGTGATGAAGAACGGCTTCACGATCTTCAGGAAGTGACCGATGATCAGGCAGTTAAGGCTGTCATTTGTTCAAGAGGCGGTTATGGACTTTCTAAAATTATTGACAAAGTCAATTTTTCAGAATTGAGGAGTTCTCCAAAATGGTACACCGGGTTCAGCGATATAACAGTACTACATATCTGGTTAAACGAGGTTTGCGGTATAATGTCGATTCACGGAGAAATGCCTTTAAACTTTAATAATGCTGAAAAGACCAGTGGCACATTCATTTCATTGAAAAATGCTTTATTCGGCGATCTCAAAGATCATGAATGGATCGGGAATTTTTACAAACCTGCAGATGTGAACGGAGAACTGACAGGAGGGAATCTGTCGCTTCTCTATAGTCTTCTGGGAACCAGGGCTGAACCAGTGACAAAAGGCAAGATTTTGTATATTGAAGAGGTGGGAGAGTATTTTTATCACATTGACAGGATGCTCACATCGATCAAACTTTCAGGTAAGCTTGAGGGTCTGTCCGCACTTGTGGTTGGAGGGATGCACAAAATTGAAGACGGTAAATTACCGTGGGGGAAAAATATTGAAGAGACAATACTTACAATTGTTGATGACTATGATTACCCGGTACTTTTCAATTTTCCTGCCGGTCATATTGCCGACAACAGAGCCCTCTATATTGGAAGGCAGGTAAGGATTGAGGTCAGGAATGATAAAGGCACTATGCTTTTTGTCTGATAATCAGAATGCTGAAATCAGAAGATCAAGGTCCTTGGAT
Organism: Bacteroidales bacterium; assembly: GCA_003157015.1. Lineage (GTDB taxonomy): Bacteria > Bacteroidota > Bacteroidia > Bacteroidales > VadinHA17 > LD21. Next base: position 7,371 of record PMIJ01000183.1, on the reverse strand, counting down.
ATAATTCCGAACTTCTGGCCTAATGTTTCATTAGTCAGCATTCCATTATATAAATAGGCACTGTTCCTGACACCATGATCGTTCTTCAGCAATTGGGTGATACCGCCGGCGTCAGCCATACTCTGAAGAAGGGGGGTAAAAATATTACTGAGCGCTATAGATGCAGTTCGCGCAACACGCGACGGGAGATTCCACGCAGAAAAATGAATAACTCCGTGTTTCTCATAAACCGGATCCTTTAGAGCCCGGCATTCTGTTGTTTCTATACAACCACCACGGTCTATACTAAGATCGATAATTACTGCTCCTTTTTTCATGTTCCGCACCATTTCCTCAGTTATGTAATACCATGGCCTTAAATCCTCAAGCTCTATAGCTCCGATAAGTACATCAGCTGATTTAAGAGCTTTCTTTAAAACCTGCGGATGAAATACAGAAGTCTGAAGGCGTTCTCCAAGTAGATTTTGAAATCGTCTGAGACGGGGAACGGAATTATCGAAAATTTTCACAGTTGATCCAAGACCGATAGCTGCCCTGGCAGCAAATTCTCCTGCAGTATTTGCACCTAGAATTACAACTTCTGTAGGAGTGACCCCCGTAATTCCGCCAAGCATGACCCCCTTGCCTCCATGCATATTGCTGAGATATTCCGAAGCAATGAGAAGAGACGTTATTCCTGCAATTTCGCTCATCGATTCCACAACTGGAAATTCCCCGTTCGTGTCTTGTATTTTTTCAAAAGCGATTGCAGTCACTTTTTTTCGTATGAGTTTTCCAAGAGTCTCTTCACTAAGCTTAAGAACATTTAGGTATGATAATATTACCTGGTTTCCTTTAAGAAATTCAGACTCTTTCTCAGTAAAGGGTGCAACCTTTATCACTGCATCGGCACTGAAGACCCTTGCAGGTGAATCACTTATTATAGCTCCGTTTTCGCTGTAATCTTTATCGGAATAATTAGCTCCGAGTCCAGCACCTTTTTGAACTATCACCTCATTATCACTTTCAACGAGCAGACAAACTGCTTCAGGTGTCAGGGCGACTCGTTTCTCGTCATCCTTTTTGTCACAGGGAATACCTATTGATATTCTGCGGTTTTTAACAGCAGTTTCGAGGTGCTCCTCTTTTGGCATGAAAACAGTATTCTCAAAACTGACTTTTCCGCTCTTAGCTTTGCCATTCATCATTGTGAGGAAGATATTTCCCCAAAGGTAAATAATTTGGAAGAGAGAGCAAAATCAGACAGATTTTAAGATATTGAGAGAATCCGTTGTTCTCTGTCATCAACTGAAATTCTCACAACTACCGTTTCAGGAGGGAGTAATTCTTCTATTAGTTCAGGCCATTCCATAAAACAGTATGAATTGCCGGAAAGGTACTCTTCAATACCAAAGTCGTATACCTCTTCCTGTTTTTTTATTCGGTAAAAATCTATATGAAATAATGATTCTCCGGAGTCAGTTCTGTATTCATTTACTAGGGTAAAAGTAGGGCTGGTAGCAATATCGATGGCCCCCAGATATTCACAGACAGCTTTAATAATTGTTGTTTTACCTGCGCCCATAGAACCGTAAAACGCAAATATTTTCTTATTTTCTGAATATTTCAGAAGTTGTTTTGCGGCTGCAGGTAAATGCCTTTTATCTTTTATTATAAGGTCCATAACAGGTTGAAGATCATCTCCATAACTTTCCTTTATACATTTTGTTATACAGGTTCAAGACATGCGACAGGTATCATAATCTCCTGCATTGAAATTCCGCCATGCTGGAATGTATCCTTGTAATAAGCAGCATAATGATTATAATTGTTCTGATAAACAAGATAATCCTGATTCATGGCAAAAATATATCGCGAGCTTAAATTGGTTTTTGGCAGCATAGCTTTTTCGGGGCTGACAAGCTCAAAAACTTTTTTTGGATCGTAATCAAGGTTTCTGCCCATTTTATATCTCAGGTTCGGAGATGTATTCCGGTCTCCAATTATTTTTATAGGATTCTGCACTCTGATTGTGCCATGGTCAGTGCTGAAGATTATTTTTACAGGATGTGAGGCAAGTGTCCTCAGCAATTCCAACAGGGAGGAATGTATGAACCATGAGCGGGTAAGGCTCCTGTATGCCCGCTCATCGTTGGCCAGATCGCGGATCATGCTGATCTCGGTTCTGGCATGTGATAACATATCAACAAAGTTGAAAACAAGTATATTGATGTCGTTCTGAAGCATCGTCCTGACTTTTTCATTTACCTTTTTACCATCGAGGCTGCTGCTTATTTTATTGTAGGACCATTTGTATTTAAGTCCTTTGCGTCTCAATTGGTCCCTGAATAACTCTTCTTCAGAATTATTTTTACCTGCTTCTTCATCATCGTTTATCCAGAGATCGGGCAAAAGTTCTGCAATTGCAGAGGGCATCAGACCTGAAAAAATTGAATTTCTGCTGAACTGTGTGGAAGTTGGCAGTATGCTGAAATAAAGTTCCTCTTCACTAATCCTGTACAAACCTGATAACTCAGCGGAGATAGTTTTCCACTGATCATATCTCATGTTATCTATAAGAATAAAAAAAAGCGGTCTGTTCTGATCTACCCTGGGAAAAATTTGCCGAGAAAAAAGATCCGGGGAGATCAACGGTTTATCTGTACAATCGGGTTTTAACCAGTTGAGATAATTGCAGGTGATAAATTTCGAAAATGAGTTGTTAGCCTCATTCTGCTGAAGCTTAAGTATTTCAGTCATTCCGGGATCAGTTGATTTTTCAAGTTCATATTCCCAGAAGACTATTTTCCTGTATAACTCAGTCCAATCGGCAAAAGTTGATGCGGAAGATATCATACTGCTGATCCGGTTGAATTCCTGCCTGTAATCAGTGGTCGTTTTTTCTGTTATAAGGCGTCGCTGATCGAGAATCTTTTTTATTGCAAGAAGCACCTGTTTTGGCTTTACAGGCTTAATCAGATAATCAGCAATTTCTGATCCTATAGCAGCTTCCATTATATCTTCTTCATCACTTTTAGTGATCATTACAACAGGAATGTCGGTACGAACCTCTTTTATGAGTTTCAATGTTTCAATTCCGCTTAATCCGGGCATATTCTCATCAAGAAAAATCAGATCATAACGGTTCTGTCTGACAAGGTCGACCGTATCATTCCCATTTGAGCAGGTATCAATCTCATAGCCTTTCTCCTGAAGGAAAAAAATATGTGGTTTAAGTGCCTCAACCTCGTCGTCGGTCCATAATATTCTTATTTTCCTCATTTTAAATATTTTTCCTTGAAGAATAGTTGATAGCGTAGCGGATCCTTATCGTTTTTCAGGACTTTGAGGTTATTGTCGCTTATAATGAATGTTATCATCTTTGCACCGGTTGTATTTCGTACAAGCTTTTCAGTTTTGAAGGCGTTGTAATAGTCGAATGCCTGCGTAAAATCATGAAACCCGGATACGATTATCTGGATAAATTTATTATCAACAAGTGAACCGACTGTTTTATAATTTTTGTTTGTAAAATTATCAATATTATAGCTTATAACATCAAAAGACGCCTGGTTCAGATTAAAGGCCGGGTCGGAGATAACCAATACAAATACATGATTTGAAGTTGTATCGGAGGTGTAAATTTCCTCGGCAACTTTTTTATCCTCTTCAACTTTAAGTTCAGGCGTCTTCTGGTTGAGGTACGCTATAATATCAGAAGCTTTCTTACTCTCGGAGGTTTGTGGCCAAAGTTTTATTAGATTATTTAGTTCTTCCCTGAACTTTTTCTCATCAGTTACTTTACCAACCGAATAGGCCCTGATAAGTAAAAACTTGGGAGAGAGCTGATCCTGGGGGTATTTTTTCAATGCATCATCACTTATAGATATAGCATCGTTGAACTTTTCACTGGTATAAGCTGCATAAGCATCCTCATATGTTTTTTCAGCCAATTTCAGCTCAGCCATCTTTTTCTCATAATAACCCGGATCGGACAATATTCTGGCGAACTCATTATCGGGATATTTTTGCAGCAGATGTTCTCTATAGGTTTCAGATTTTGCTTTATTTCCCTCCTTATAAACATTATAAAGATTATATAATGATTCAGGAATCAGCTCACTTGAGGGAAAACGTTTAATAAGCAGTTCGAATGTTTCAGTTGCCCTGGTAATGTCCGGTATGTTTTCGGCATACGCTTTTCCTGCATTTAGCATAGCGACTGCTATTTTATCGTTGGAAACAACGATTAAGGAGTCCTTTAACGGAAGATTTTTTAAATAAAACTGAGGCTTTTTAAAATCAGTTTCGGCTGCCAGGGTGTCAGATCCATGAAGAGCTGCCTCATTCGGATTATTTGAAGCCTGTACATTATTTATTCTGGTTTTGTCTGATCTTCTCCAGTTGTCTTCAAGTTTTCTGTCACCCCAGCGTTTATGGAATTCGGTCCGGCCAAAAGTTAATGCGGTCTGATTATAAAAATACCATTTTCCTTCCTGGTCAATATTGCCCTGAAAACGTCTTTCATTCTCATAGTACTGCCCGAGATTGTACCTGTCTGAGTTACCTGAACTTTTCCCTTCGCTTTGATCTTTAATTGTTTTTGCAATTATTGATGTAATCAGAGCATTTCGCTCAGGTTCAGTCATCCTGGCCACTTTTTGAAGGCTGTCCTCTCTCTGAATTATTTTCAGCTGCGACACGAGAGAATTCAGATTTTGTGATTTGGTTTTTATTGCCAGATAATCGGGATATTTCTGATTCAGGAAATATACAGCGCTGTCGTAGTAGGTCGCTGCTTTCATATAATCAGGTTTTTTAAAATAATATCCGGCAAGTGCAAGATATGATCTGCCCTTCTGATTCTGATTCTGCGATTTTGCAATTGCAGATTTTCTGAAGTATCCGAGGGCTTCGGACTCCTTTCCCTCTTTCATTGAGATATTACCGAATGCAAAGTAAATCTGGTCCTGATATTCATTATTTTTAGAATCATTAAGCATTCTTTCAAGCTCTTTCCTGATTTCCTGGGGATTACCAGAATTAACATCAAAAACACCTGCAATGTTTATTCTTGCATTAAATTCAACTTCATAAGGTGGATTCATCTTAACAACCTGGCGATACAGGTCTGTCGCCCTGACTCCATCTCCAGTCTTCTCATATATCTGAGCCAGAAGATATGTAAGCCTGTATCTCGTTCTTTTACCTGAAACAACATCAATGGCTTTCTTCATTGGATCAATTGCTTCCTGGTATCTTTTTTGTTTGATGAACAGATCGCTAAGGGTTGTATAGTACATTGATTTAAATGACTTCGAAAAGTCGGTTGCATTATCGATGCCGTTGATTAACCTGTATGACTCGCTATAATTACCGGTTTCATTGAATATTCTGGCCAGCCAGATAACCGCCTCTGTTTTAATTAGAGGATCATTAGCATCGGTTATACAGTAGTTGAATACTGAGGTGGCCTCTTTATACTCATGCTTATAAAACCTGGCTTTCCCAATAAGCAGATAACTGTCGTCAACCCATTCATTGAATTCTTTCCTTTCCACAAATTTTTTATCCTTTTCAGATAATTCAGGTGAATCTTTGAAATCAGGTTTTGCAGTGATTGACTTAAGGGATATAAGTTTTGAAGCTTTCTGTATTGCCCTTTCCATGTCAGAAGAACAAAGTGAGGCCGTTGAAGGATCGCTGTATTCAAATAACCGCAGCAATTCTGCGTAATCATCCTGGTATCCTTTTGATATTTTAACTAGCCCTGCCTTAAAACTCTCATTACCATTAAAATAGATGTTATACCTGGCAGTCATGCTTTGGTAAAACCTGCTTGCGCCCGTGTTTTTTTCAACCGAACAATATGTAAGCACCAGGGATAACCCTAATAGCACCAGATATTTATATGATGGTTTTTTTGAAGCCAATAATGGACTTTTAATACTATAACTAACTAATTTTGTGTATAGTATTTCAAAGGTAAATAAAATTGGGTTGAACTGCTTTTTCAAGCGGAAATAACTCTCTTTATTTCCGGAACTTCCTTCATTATGGCCTGTTCAACTCCGGCCTTTAATGTCTGCAAACTATATGGACATCCGTGACATGCACCTGTAAGCTTAACTTTGACAGTCATATCATCACTAATATCTACAAATTCTATATCTCCGCCGTCAGATTGAAGATAAGGTCTCACTCTTTCCAGCGCCTTCAGAACGCGATCCTTGATACTCATTGTGTTTGTCATATCTTTCGTAAATTTATTTTGTAATCTCAAGTTTAACTGTTGGTCCCTGGTCCTTGTTTCTTTGATTTACTTTTTTAACAAGTTCCTCTGCGAGTGTCATAAAGGCATTTCCGGTTATTGAATCTCCAAGGGCAACAGGTATCCCATTATCACTGCTTTCACAAATGCTTTGAACAAGAGGAATCTGCCCCAGAAGAGTAATATTCATTGTTTCAGATAGTTTTTTGCAGCCCTCTTTCCCAAAAATGTAGTACTTGTTTTCAGGAAGTTCGGCTGGTGTGAACCACGACATGTTCTCGACCAATCCCAGGACCGGAACTTCAATCTTATTGCTTCTGAACATGGCAATTCCCTTTATTGCATCTGCAAGAGCAACCTCCTGAGGTGTACTGATAATAACAGCCCCTGTGACCGGAACCTCCTGAACAAGAGTCAGATGAATATCACTGGTTCCCGGAGGCAGATCAACCAGTAGATAATCGAGCTGCCCCCATTCACCCTGAATTATCAGTTGTTTCAGGAAGTTGGAAGCCATTGGACCTCGCCATACAAGTGCATCAGCGGGATCAACAAAAAAGCCAGGTGAGAGCACCTTAACTCCGTATTTGGTTAAGGGGATAATATGATCACCTTGTTCGTCTCTTTTTACTTCCGGCCGGTATTTTTCTTCGTTAAACATTTTTGGAACCGATGGTCCGAATATGTCTGCATCAAGCAGGCCGGTCCTATATCCCTTTCTCGCAAGAGAGATAGCCAGATTTACCGATATTGTCGTTTTTCCAACGCCCCCTTTTCCAGATGCAATCGCAATAATATTTGACACACCTGGTAAAATATCCCGTGGTTTCTCCTGCTGTTTGCCTGTAATGACTTTTGGCTGAACTTTTATTTCATTAATTGCAACTTCCGGTCCCAGAACATCCTTTAACGTTCTTACTATTGTGCTCTTGATTGAATTAATAAATGGATCATTGGACTTTTCAGGAACAAGTGTAAGAGATATTCCGTTTTCATTTGATTCTACTTCGGTGACCATGCCCATTGAAACTATATCTTTCTTAGTTTCAGGATGAATGACCCGCGATAAGGCTTTTAATATATGATTTCTTGAAAACATTTCATTAGTGTCCACTAAAAAT
>PMIJ01000165.1 GCA_003157015.1 Bacteroidales bacterium | reverse complement strand
CGGTAATTTATTGTTTCAGGCTTCAGTACTTCACCACTTGAACGATCAAGTATTTCTTCAGGTGAAGCCAGACCTATTGAGATTTTTGAGTAACTGGTTTTTGTTTTGTTATCTCTTCTGAATGACATATGCTGAATATTTTTTAAACTAAAACTATAAATTCAAAAACCTGGCGAAATACCTGAATTAATCAAGTATAACGCTCAGTCCGAGACCTCTCAGTTCATGAAGGAGAACATTAAGTGATTCAGGAATACCGGGTAAAGGCATTGGTTCGCCTTTAACTATTGCTTCGTATGCTTTGGCACGGCCAACAACATCATCAGACTTAATTGTGAGAATTTCCTGAAGAATATGAGCTGCACCGAATGCTTCGAGTGCCCATACTTCCATTTCACCAAAACGCTGACCTCCGAACTGGGCTTTACCGCCTAATGGCTGCTGAGTAATAAGTGAGTATGGTCCGATTGAACGGGCATGCATCTTATCGTCAACCATATGGCCCAGTTTGAGCATATATATAACGCCTACGGTTGCAGGCTGATCGAATCGTTCGCCGGTACCACCATCATACAGATAAGTCTTTCCAAACTTTGGAACGTCAGCCTTTTCAGTATACTCAGTTATCTGATTTATCGTTGCGCCATCGAAAATAGGTGTTGAAAATGTCAGTCCAAGTTTCTGCCCGGCCCAGCCAAGAACAGTTTCGTAAATCTGCCCGAGGTTCATCCTCGAAGGAACACCAAGAGGGTTAAGAACTATATCGACAGGGGTACCATCTTCAAGGAAAGGCATATCTTCTGCCCTGACGATTCGTGCAACAATACCTTTGTTACCATGTCGTCCGGCCATCTTATCTCCTACTTTTACCTTTCTCTTTTTGGCTATATATACTTTGGCAAGACGAACGATACCGGCAGGAAGTTCATCTCCTATTGTGATATTGTATTTCTTGCGTTTGTAAATGCCATCAATCTCTTTATGCTTGATTATATAATTATGGAGAAGTTGTTTAATACTGTCGTTTTTCTTTTTATCTGTAGTCCACTTATTCGGGTTGGCATTCAGAAAATCGACCTCCTGAAGCTGTTTCAAAGTGAATTTGCTTCCCTTTGGAATTACGTCGACATTCAGGTAATCTTTGACTCCCTGTGATGTTTTGCCATTTACAAGAATGAAAAGCTTGTCGACAAGTCTTGCTTTCAGTTCATCAGCGCTTCTGTTGAACTCAGTTTCAATTTTGTCAAGCAAAGGTTTTTCAACCGCTTTCGCTTTCCTGTCTTTAATAGCCCTTGTAAAGAGTTTTTTATCGATAACGACGCCATCAAGTGACGGTCCGGCCTTAAGTGAAGCATCTTTTACGTCGCCAGCTTTATCGCCAAAGATGGCACGAAGCAATTTCTCTTCAGGTGACGGATCAGATTCTCCTTTAGGTGTGATCTTGCCAATAAGTATATCTCCAGGTCTGATGCGTGCTCCAATCCTGATAAGACCATTCTCATCAAGGTTCTTTGTCGCTTCCTCGCTTACATTGGGGATATCGGATGTAAGTTCCTCAAGACCACGTTTTGTATCACGCACCTCAAGCTGATATTCATCGATATGAACAGAAGTAAAGTAATCTTCCTGAACAACCTTCTCAGAAATTACAATCGCATCTTCAAAGTTGTAGCCTTTCCATGGCATGAAGGCAACTTTAAGGTTTCTTCCCAGAGCCAGCTCACCGTGTTTCGTACCATAGCCTTCAGAAAGCACCTGACCTTTACTTACCTTTTCCCCTTTTCTTACAATAGGTATAAGATTAATGCAGGTATTCTGGTTGGTTTTCCGGTATTTTGGAAGCGTATAACGTTTGATATCGTCATCAAAACTAACGAACTTTTCTTCATCGGTACGTGTATACCTTACAACTATTTCATTCGAATCTACATATTCCACTACTCCGTCACCTTCAGCTGTGAAAAGAATACGGCTGTCGCTGATCACCTTTGCCTCAAGGCCTGTACCAACGATTGGAGCTTCAGGGTTTATGAGAGGGACAGCCTGCCGCATCATGTTTGAACCCATGAGAGCCCTGTTGGCATCATCGTGTTCAAGGAACGGGATTAGAGAAGCTGCTATAGAAGCAATCTGGTTAGGTGCAACATCCATAAGGTCGACCTTTGATACTTCCTCAAACGGGTAATCAGCTTCATATCTGCATTTTGCTCTCGGGCTTTCAAAATGTCCGTCTTTAAGTAAGGTAGCATTTGCCTGGGCAATCATTTTTTCCTCTTCCTCTTCAGCACTCAGCCAGACAATTCCATTTTCGCTTAAATCAACCTGTGAGTTATTCACTTTAAGATATGGTGTCTCAATGAAACCCAGATCGTTGATTTTGGCATAAACACAAAGCGACGAGATAAGACCGATGTTAGGTCCTTCAGGTGTTTCGATCGGGCAAAGGCGTCCGTAATGAGTGTAGTGAACATCGCGCACTTCAAAACCTGCTCTTTCACGGGAGAGACCGCCTGGTCCGAGAGCCGACATACGACGTTTGTGCGTCATTTCGGCAAGCGGGTTTGTCTGGTCCATGAACTGCGAAAGCTGGTTAGTCCCAAAGAATGAATTTATAACCGACGAAAGTGTCTTTGAGTTAATCAGGTCGACAGGCGTAAACACCTCATTATCCCTGACGTTCATTCTTTCGCGGATTGTACGGGCCATACGTGCAAGACCCACGCCGAACTGTGCAAAAAGCTGTTCTCCGACTGTACGTACCCTTCTGTTGCTCAGGTGGTCGATATCGTCAATATCGGTCTTTGAGTTGATAAGCTCAATCAGGTAACCGATAATTTTGATAATATCTTCTCTTGTAAGGATCTTAACATTCATCTCAGTGTTAAGTCCCAGTTTTTTATTGATTCTGTAGCGTCCTACCTCACCAAGGTCATATCTCTTGTCTGAGAAGAACAGTTTGTCTATTACATCGCGGGCTGTTGCCTCGTCAGGAGGTTCAGCGTTGCGAAGCTGACGGTAAATATAGATAACTGCTTCTTTTTCTGAGTTACAGGGATCTTTCTGAAGTGTGTTGTATATTATTGCATAATCCGAAAGAGTTGTATCGTCTTTGTGCAGAAGAATTGCTTTTGCACCTGAATCGACTATCATGTCGACATGTTCTGGTTCGATAACAGTCTCTCTGTCGAGAATTACTTCATTTCTTTCAATTGAAACAACTTCGCCGGTATCTTCATCAACAAAATCTTCAACCCAGGTCTTTAGGACTCTGGCAGCCAGTTTACGTCCGACGAGTTTCTTGATATTTGTTTTTGATACTTTATGTTCTTCAGCGAGGTTAAAAATCTCTAGTATCTCTTTATCGCTTTCGAACCCGATTGCTCGGAGAAGTGTAGTTACCGGCAGTTTTTTCTTCCTGTCGATATAGGCATACATTACATTATTGATATCAGTGGCAAATTCTATCCACGATCCTTTGAACGGGATAATTCTGGCAGAATATAGTTTTGTACCGTTTGCATGGACACTTTGTCCGAAGAAGACACCGGGTGAACGGTGCAACTGGGAAACAACAACTCTTTCAGCGCCATTTATAACAAATGTAGCACGTTCAGTCATATATGGCACTGTTCCAAGATATACATCCTGGATAACCGTATCGAAATCCTCATGTTCAGGATCTGTACAGTAAAGTTTCAGTTTTGCTTTTAGCGGAACACTGAAAGTCAGTCCGCGTTCAATACATTCTTCTATTGTATAACGTGGAGGGTCTATATAATAATCCAGAAATTCAAGAACGAAATTGTTCCTTGTATCAGTTATCGGGAAATTTTCGGTAAAGACCTTGAAAAGTCCTTCTCTTTTCCTATTTTCGGGAGTAGTTCCAAGCTGAAAGAACTCACCGAATGATTTCAACTGAACCTCCAGAAAATCAGGATAATCGAGTTGGTTTTTTCTGGATGCGAAACTTATTCTTTCGGTATTTTTTGAGGACATTTATTAAAAGATTAAGTGAACTTATAATTTAAAGAACAAAAAGGCTTAGTCCCGAAAAATCGGGACTAAACCTATAACCCATCAAACAGGTATAACTTATTTAAGTTCAACTTCAGCTCCTGCTTCTACTAATTGACTTTTAATTGCTTCAGCTTCATCTTTGGAAACACCTTCTTTAACTGGAGAAGGAGCAGCATCAACTACTGCTTTGGCTTCTTTCAGTCCAAGTCCGGTTATATCCTTTACTAATTTAACAATCTGTAATTTCTGACCGCCTGCTGCTTTTAGGATAACGTCGAAAGTTGATTTCTCTTCAACAGCGACAACATCACTTGCTGCCGGTCCGGCGGCTACAACTGCAGCTGCAGCTGGTTCAATGCCATACTCATCTTTAAGTATTTTAGCGAGTTCGTTTACTTCTTTTACAGATAAGTTAACCAGTTCTTCTGCAAATTTCTTAAGATCTGCCATTTTTATCGATTTTTAATTTAATTATACTTTAATTATTCTTCTCTTTTTGATAGTGTTTCAAGAACACCATGAATTTTTGTTCCACCCGACTGGAGTGCACCGATAACGTTTTTGGCTGGTGATTGTAATAGCATAATTACATCGCCTATCAGTTCAAATTTAGTTTTAACGGAGATAAGAGCTTCAAGCTGGTTCTCTCCAACATAAACTGATTCCTGAACGTATGCACCTTTAAGCACAGGTTTATCATGTTTCTTACGGAATTCCTTTATAAGTTTTGCAGGACCATTTCCGGTTTGTGTGAACATGATGGACGTTGTACCTTTCAGAACCGGATACAGTTCGTCAAAGTTTCCATTAGACTGCTCCAGAGCTCTTTTAAGCAGAGTATTCTTAACAACAACGAGTTTAATGTCGTTTTCGAAACACTTTCTTCTCAGGTCACTGGTATCAGCGGCATTAAGCTGAGCAGTATCAGTCAGATAAAAGTGGCTGTACTTCTTTAATCTCTCAGCAAGGCTGTCTATGATAGCATTTTTTTCTTCCCGTCTCATTATTTCTTCAAGTTTTAACTTAACTAATTAATCATCAAGACCTTTAGGATCGATCTTAACCCCAGGACTCATGGTACTGGAAATGAATACGCTACGAATGTAGGTTCCTTTAGCAGCTGCTGGTTTAAGTTTGTTTACAATAGAGATAAACTCTCTTGCATTGTCGACGATCTTATTTGGTTCGAATGAGACTTTTCCGATTGAGGCATGAATGATTCCGCTTTTGTCAACTTTGAAATCAATCTTACCCTGCTTCACTTCTTTAACAGCCTTACCAATTTCCATAGTAACTGTTCCACTTTTTGGGTTTGGCATCAGTCCGCGTGGACCGAGGATTCTACCTAACTGACCGACCTTTCCCATAACAGATGGCATGGTTATTATAACATCCATATCTGTCCAACCACCTTTGATCTTTTCAACAAAGTCGTCAAGACCAACAAAATCAGCTCCGGCTTCTTTTGCTTCGGCTTCCTTATCGGGTGTGCAGAGCACTAAAACACGTGTCTCTTTACCTGTTCCATGAGGAAGGGAAACTACGCCGCGAACCATCTGATTGGATTTCCTCGGATCTATACCTAACCTTACATCTAAATCGATCGAAGCATCGAATTTGGTTTTGGTCATATCCTTAACCAAAGAAGAAGCTTCTTTCAATGTATAAAGTTTGTCCTTATCGAGTTTTTCAAGAGCAAACTTCTGGTTTTTGGTAAGTTTAGTCATTTTTTCTCCTAATTAATTATTTTACGGGGAATTCTCCTTTAACGGTGATTCCCATACTTCTGGCTGTACCAGCTACCATTCTCATTGCGGACTCAACTGTAAAACAGTTTAAATCCTCCATTTTATCTGATGCAATTGTTTTGACCTGGTCCCAGGAAACTGAAGCTATTTTATCGCGGTTAGGTTCCTGAGAACCCTTCTTTGCTTTAGCAACTTCAAGAAGCTGTACAGCAACCGGTGGAGTTTTTGTGACAAACTCAAATGATTTGTCTGCAAAAACTGTTATTACTACCGGTATTACTTTTCCAGCTTTGTCCTGAGTCCTCGCATTAAATTGCTTACAGATATCCATAATATTTACACCTTTGGAACCTAAAGCGGGACCTACAGGTGGAGATGGATTAGCTCCTCCGCCACGAATCTGTAACTTGATAAGTCCAGC
>PMIJ01000179.1 GCA_003157015.1 Bacteroidales bacterium | reverse complement strand
GCTTTGTAGCGTTGCAGCATATGGAACATTGGCAAGTGGCTTTATTATTTATAAAAGCTCTCTTAATACATATAATTTATATAAAGCGGAAAATAATCCCAGTACCAGAACAGATCAATATAATAAAGCCCAGAAGAATCTAAATATTGCCAATACCCTGTTCATCACTTCTGCAACTCTATGGGTAGCAAATATTATCTGGGCTGCTGCTACACCAAACAGTAATCAGTCACTTAAACATGACTGTGACATTTGATTATGGAACAACTACAAACTATGGAAGTTCAGTAACAGCGTCACAGAAACCTGTGACGGGGAGTAGGAATACCTCAGTCAATGTTGGAGTCACTAGCCTGTCTGCAAATAATTAGAGAAAATAATGATGGTTGTGATCGTAGAAGTAACAAACTATTAATTCATAGAATGATAAACCAATAAATCACTTAAAAAAATACGTTGGTTTTACGGCATAACGCCTTATATTTAATATTAAACTAAATTCTCATGCAAATACTTAACCAAAATTTAGAATTTGAACAGCTTTCGAGCGATTTTCGTAACGCTTTTTCAGGCTTGAAAGCAGATAAAGTTCTTTTGCGTCTAAGAACTTCTTTATTTAGGTTTTCAGGGGGTACTCATATTTCACCCAGGTGGAGTGAAACTACTCAACTTCCCTATTTATTATTATCAGCTAAACAACGTGGCCAAAGGTTAGATCAATATATAAGAGCCACTAATGCAGTACTTCGTAGTTGGGATCCTGGCATGTACAATTTAATTATTGCAAAATTAAATATTGATGTATATGCCTTTCGAGGAACGAGTTCTTTTCAAAATGAAGCTTTTAAATATATGAATCCTCAAGATATTGATAATTATAAAAAGAAATTTACTAAGCCAGTTTTTTATCAAGGAGGAAATAGTCAAGTTTTTATTAATAATATTAAAGACCAAGATATAAATATTATTGTACCTGGCGGTGCTATAAATATTTACGATGAAGTTGATGACATTATTAATTTTTTGATTGATAATTATTATTCAATATTTTAATAGGGGAATTAAAATGAAATAGCTACATGGCAACTTTATCAATATCTCAAGAACCACTGAAAACCAACACTGCTACTTCCATCCATCATCTCTTAGAAGATTTTGGTGGATGGATTTTTATTTGACTTGTGTCATTATCTTTCATAACTTTGTGATAGCTAAGTTTATAAGCAAAAATGATAAAATGATAAAATGATAAAATGATGCCTCTTTTAATAATAGATATTAACTCATTAGAAAGGCAGGGATGAAAAAGAAAAGCAAAATATTGATTCTTTTATCTATTCAAATAATGATGTCATTTATCTTGTCAAACTGTTGCAAGAAGGAATCTGAGTCCGATCCTGTAAATGTCATTGATGTTAAAGGTAACACATATAATGTTATACGGATTGGTAAACAGTTATGGATGAAAGAAAACCTGAAAACTACCAAGTATAATGATGGTACTTTCATTCCTAATGTAACGGATAGTGTTACCTGGGCTGGTCTAAGCACAGGTGCATTATGCTGGTACAACAACGATGCTGCTACCTACAAAGCTACTTATGGGGCTTTGTACAACTGGTACACCGTAAACACAGGCAAGTTATACCCTGCAGGCTGGCATGTGCCTTCCGATGCAGAATGGAAAACCTTAGAGGATTATCTAGGTGGATATAGTGTAGCCGGTGGTATATTGAAAGAGGCTGGCACAGCACATTGGCTCACTCCTAATACAGGTGCAACCAATCAATATGGCTTTACAGCTCTTCCAGGTGGATCCCGTTCTGACGATGGATCATATGCTGGTTTGTTTTATAGCATTACAAGTTTAGGTTTCTGGTGGTCTTCTACAGAGGTACAAACAATATATGCCGCTGTTAGGATTATGAGTAACAGTAATACATCTACCAGCGCACAAACTGCCTATAATAAGCCGTATGGATTTTCTGTTCGCTGCCTCAGGGATAATTGATAATTGGGATCTGCGGGATTAGCGCGAAGCAAGGATAAGATAAAATCTGCCAGAGGTAATGCCGGGAATAAATTCTTTCGCAGAAATTAAAATTAAGTAACTATTATCCTTTTCAGGTTTAAAGTCTATAACTGAAGAGCCTGAGGGAGTTATACCATCCCTGCCATCCCTGAATAAATGTCCTTTTATTATCAGTTTCTTCATATAAATCAATTTGAACGGTTTTAATCCTATTTTGATCATCACAGGCAGCAATTACAAGTGCTCATCTTTGCCTGAATTTAGTCTCCGTTTGAGACCTATGAGACTAGGGTTTCCACTTCCCCAACAGGCGACCTTGAAGAGGTGGTCCGAATCCGGAGGGGTTATAGAACTGAAACTTAGGCGGGCCAATTCGAGTAGCCGCTCCAGGCTGATCTGCTACCTTGCTCATAACGGCGGGGGTAGGTTTCGTAAGGGTGATGTAATACTCGTAGATGGGAACGGGTGCAGTCCCCGGTGGTGTGTACCAGCTGGGATCGAGCTGGTTACCTCGGCTGTACCATTCAGCATCCATTTCTTCAAACGCGCCCCATACCATAGTCGGTTTCCCAGCAGGGCCAGCAGCATGGAGAATTCGTCCCGCGGGAATGATTACAATCCTTGGCCCCGTGCAGGCAGACTTCACTTTTAGTGGTACTGGGTACCCAGTCAGTTGAGTTATTTCGGTCCAAGGATCCATCGTAATTCCAGTATTGTTGATCATTGTGGTTCTGAGTGCGAAGTTAACTAAATAATAAAAAGCTGTAAATTTTCAGTCTATCACTCAACAGACTTATGACAAAATTTTAATATAGCTAACCCCTAAGTTACTAATATATAATTTGAATGTCAATTAAATTGTTTAATAAAGTTAAAAATAGGTAAGAAAAAGTACATATAATAATTCATTTGAAGAATTGGAGTGTGATAACATCACTTTTAACTATATTGAGATCTTCAAAATAAAATCAAGGTAATTTGCCATAGTTACTACCTCCATTCCAAATGTTTATTTGCTAGTTATTACAAATTTATTGATTACTGATAATTCTTATTAAATAATAAAGATATCTGACTTATCCTTTTTCTTCAAATGCAACTATAACAATTCCCGGATCAACTGCGTTTGATTTTGAGAACTCAGAGCCACCACATTCCGATGGCTACTGAATTAGGCAGTCGGGATAGGTATCTATTAGTCCCTGGAAGTAGTCCTTGGGCTCTGTCTTGTCCCAAACGCTGACGTCCTCGGCTGCATTCAACGTGTCGTTGACGAAGTCAGCACAATTGTTCGTAAAGACATGATATGACGTCTTATCAGCGATGTACTGATTTACGGCCTTCTGGATCTGTTCCGGCCTAGTAGTTGAAATCCGCATAATCTTAGCACCAGGGACGAAATAACTTGGCGTGGTGTTTTTGGGAAACGTCCTTTTCCGTACATCGACCTTCTGCCACCAGGCCAAGTACTCCCACCGGTCCCATCCCTGCAAGTTGGGATTCGTGGCGGCTTGGCTGTAGCGGACATAGGAACCGTCCTTTTGTTGAATTACCATTCCTACGTGACCGTAAGGGTCCCCACCCGCCATCTCTGTCAAATAGACGTAGACCTCTTGGAGGCTTGGATCTGATTTGAAGCAGGCGGAAAGTGATGTCTTTCGACCAGAGGATTTCTTCCGGGGTAAGATCATGCCGCCAAACTGCTGGTACAGAGCTAGTCATTCGGTTCGCAATTGGGTATCCTTGGGTTGATCGGTAAGAGTACGCCCTTTAAGCTCCGGGTGCTTTGCTTGAAACGTTTCGTTGGTCATAGCCGCCGCCTCTTTTTTTAACTGTACTCGTGGCATAGGTTCCTCCTTTCGTTGATAATAAACTAAGAATAATATAGTTACATTAATTAAAATTGATATTATCTTCTAATAATTTAAGATCCTAATTATTCGTCTCCATATCCAGTTTTGAATCTTATTCCTGTTCA
Organism: Bacteroidales bacterium; assembly: GCA_003157015.1. GTDB lineage: Bacteria > Bacteroidota > Bacteroidia > Bacteroidales > VadinHA17 > LD21. Next base: position 32,174 of record PMIJ01000179.1, on the reverse strand, counting down.
CCCCCAATTAGCACCTACGGAATCAGCATAGCTATTATACCTTCCTGAGCAGTAGAATCTCTCCTAAGGGCAAAAGGGACTCTATATTTAATAAAGCGAAGTTGCAACTTCGCTTACAGGGATAAAACTTAATTTTATGTTTTTTGATTTCATTACATTAAGCATCCTCATTCGCTGCGAATTAGTAATAACCTCTGTACACTTCTTCAAGTATTTTCATAAGCCTTATAATTTCCCATTATTTTATAATTGAACATCTTTCTTTTTCACAATGAGTGTTCCAAAACCATAGTTTCCATCTTCATGCACATAGTAATAGTATGATTCACATAACACAATTACTTAATTTATCAATATCACCTTTCTTGAAGTTTAATGTACTTGAACTTAATATTTATTTTGTTAACTATTTAGCGAACAGACATTTGTGCGAAATTATGTAAACCTCCACACCACTTCTCAAGAGTTCCACCTCGTGGAATTGCAGTAAAAGTAGGTCCTTCAAAACGAAAAGTAGTAAGCCCTCCTCCATATTGATCAAATTTTGCAGCTGTTACAGGTACTCCAAGTTCATCAGCAATTGTTGATAGAAGATTTCGACCATAATTCCCACGACCAGTCTGACAATGCATAAATTGAACACATCCGTATGGCCCAAAAATTGGCCATAGTCTTCTAATAATAGGGCGAAGACGTGTTATGTTTCCGGTATGAATACTTGAGAAGTGTTCTCCAGGTATTATATATTTTCCTCCAGAAATGGCAGCACTTCCAGGTGAACCATGGCCATGAAATCGTAATAGAAAAATACTCCCCACAGTGACACTTCCCACAATATTCATTATTGCTTGCTCAACACCATTACTCATTCCACCAATTATAAATGGATTTCCTCCTACATTTTTTATATCCTGTGCTTCCATCGTTAAAAGGTCAGGATCAAAAACGTCAATGCAATCTATAATTCGAAGGTTATTTGTGTTAGCAAACAACCGAGGCCATGTAACCTCTCCAACTATACCATCTGGAACAAGTTTCCGTAACTTTTGAAACTCGACTACAGCAGCTTTTGTGCGTTTGCCAAATATGCCATCACAGACAAGGTGTGCACCTGTTCGGTTAAGCAACTTCTGTAGTACTCCAACCGCTGGTAATTTATCACCTTCTTGAAGATATGTATAATTCATTTTAATCTCCTTTAATGAAATTTAAGTAAATAAAAGTATCTGTCGATAGGTTCATTATGAACATTCTGAATACTTAGTATTTCTGTATTTAGGTCATCCCCCAATCAACACCTGTGGAAATCCCAGGACAATAATACCTCCATGTGCGGTTTGATCACCCATTCGTGCTGCGGGCTGGCCTCCGATCAGTACTGTTGCAGATCCAAGAACAATAGAGTCAGGTGGCCCCACACAGGTGGCTAAATCGCCCATACGGGCAGCAGGAGTCCCGCCAATAAGCACAGTAGGACATCCGGGTGGAAGAATCGGTCCACCTACATGTGGTATCGGTGGAACACCAGGAGTTACCATCGGGCAGGTATGCATATCTCCTACCCGTGCGGCTGGTTTACCCATAGTTAAGTTTAATTAATTCTTTTACCGTCTTTAATAATTACAGGACCATGTTTGGGTTGTGGTTTGATCTCCTTAACAGGTGGTGCAACCTTGCCGGAGAACATCATCTTTTCGAACAGGTCGTGAACAAGAGTAAGGTAGTTTTCTACTTTTTGTACAGAAGCATAAATATCCTGGTGATCATATTCCAGGTTCATGAGCTCAAATGCAGCATTATCCAGATCCCTGGATGACACCCAATGACTCAGGTGGTTCAGCACCTCTTCGCGGTCGTATTCTGACAGCCAGCTTAGCGCCGATTTGAAAAGCCTTGCAAAACGCATAAAAAACTCAATAAAATAAAGCGGAGCCTTCGATTTCAATATCAGTTTATATTCACTCAGATTAACTGTTAAGTAATACACTAACTTTTCAACCACATAAGTTAAATTGTTGTCGAGTTTTACCTGGCTTGAACGGTTTTTTCGTAAATATTCAGCAAGTGCATTAGAGATTTTCTCAATGGTATTTTCGAATTTTAAATAATACTCAAATAACGAAGGATATGAATCAACCCTTGTACATGGAGGAATATACTCGGTTATAAAATGCACTTCGCGTGCTACTACCTGGAATTTCCCAATGGTGATGTGGTTTTTCCACATCTGCGAAGAATTAACCTGTTTTGTAGGGACAGCATGGATCTTATATTCGGGCATCACGAACGGATGCCTGAACGGGATTTCATTCTCATTGGGCTGGCCAACAGGCATTCTTTTGTCCGGAAAAACAGCCAGGATTATATCAAACATCTCGTTCGACGCTTCCGCAATACTAAAATCAAGTGCCAGATTATCTAAAGGATACTGAAGACTCTGAACATTTTGAGAAGTAACATCTATACGTACTCCTCCTTTTGTTATAGCACGGCAATCAGTCAGTTTAATATTGATCTGGTTATTCTGATCAATATTAATCATCAGTTTGAGAGTAGAATCAAGAGTACCGTTGCTTTCCAGCAAGCCATAATTAAAATCCGTCATCTGCATACAGGCATTATCTCTCAATCCGTCGATAATAAAATTGTCTAGACCTACAAAATGATCCTTGTTCAGCTTCATCCCATCTATCCAATTAATCGCGTGGTTTCTTTTTTCAGGTAGCATATTATTCAAGTTTATAGAGATGTACTGTAATTTAGCCTGCTTTCATAGTTTTTTTCACCAAATACAAAGGATTCATCCTGTTTATTCAATAAAATCCGCACACATGTTGTTAGATCAACCTGTATAAAGAATGCAAGCAGCCAATCTATAAGCTTCCTGTCCGGGCCAAATAAAAAACTCAACAGGGAGTCGCTTTTAAGAAGAGGGCCAATTTCAATCAGAAGCTGGGGATTTCCATCAACGACATCATTGCCCAACGACGAATTCTTACCCAATATAACACAGTTTAAATCAGGAACTTTTTCTATATAGGTTTTAACTATAGCTGAAAGTTGTGTTTTAAACTGCACCTGCTCCTGGAGAATAATCTCAAAACAGGTTTCAGTCAGACTGAGGTTACCTGCTATTATAGAGACGTAGGGCATAACAAAGAATAATGTAGCTTTCTGATATATATTCAAATCCAGGGCTCTCAGGTTATAAAAATCGATGAATTCATGGATGGTTTCGGGAGTAAAGTAGAACTCCTGTTCAAAGATCTCTTTATTGATGTGATGTCTATAAAACTCCTGCTCAAGCGGCATGAAAAATTGTCGTCCAATTTTCTCTTCTTCTTTGTGCTTCCTGAATTCAGCGATGGTCTCATTATGATCCTTGAAATATTTCCTTGTATAGGTATGAAAGAACCCTTCAGGCAGGAAATCATAAAATCCTTCACGATGCAGGAATACTTCCCATTCCTCTTCCTTCAATGTATTTGAACGTGACGTTATTTTCTCAACATCTTTTGAAAAGAAACGGCGGAAAATACCTAACAGTCGTATTGAAACGCCTGACATATCCGATTTTTTGCCAGCCAGAAGATGACTTACGATTACCTCAGCCAGATAGTCAATATTTTCCGGATTATTCGTTAACACATTCAACTTTATAATTATACATACACGATGAACGTTGCAGTAAAGACTTTTCGATATGATTCATTATGTTTCCCTTTTCAATATCACCTTTTTCATTGCTGAACTTTAACAAAACCCTGATGCAATTCCGGAATCCTGTATTCCGGTCAGGTTCCAATGAAGCATCTTTTTTAATGATAACTTTATCCAAATCTTTTCCCAACTCTGCTTTGCAGAATAACTGTATATCCTCAACAGTTACGATCCGGTTCCGTGTCAACAGCTCATTCTTGAAAAGCAGCGTCCTTTCAAGCTGATCGGGAGGATTTTTGCCCCCTGTTGAAGTGGTCAGAAATCTCAGGCATTTTTTATCAAAATCGCCGTTTGAACATTGGCTTCCCCTGGTAATATTATTGGCAAAAGGCCCAGTGGTTGACCAGTATTCAAGCCATACATCCTCATCTACAGCTGATTTCATGAAGATGAAATGCATATTGTTTTGTTCATTGTTTAATTTTGAAACACTTAGCTGGAGCCTGTTTATTATAATCTGAAGATCATTCAGCTCCTTTTCAATCATGGATGCATTCAACGATCTGAATGATGCGTACTCCTCTCTCAACAGTTCAAGCAGGTAAAGCACATGTTCGTATGCATCACGTTCATCAAATCGTTTTACCCCTTTCATACGCACTGTGTAAGTACCTGGAGCAAAATCACTCGCTCTTTTAAAGGGCACTTCCTGATAATTGATCTGGTTACCGCTGATGATTTTTCTGATTGTAAAAAACATATCATCCGTCTGCAAGGGCAAAATATTCAGGTCGGCATTTATAGTAAAGGGCCGGTTTGAACTATGCAATCTTCTGTTCATCACCGGGAAAGCATTGGGAGTGCAGAAAACGGATGCAAAGGCTTCATGAGGAAATATTTCAGGGAATTGTATCTCCATCCAGCAAAGTTTTTCCTTTATTTTCTCCAGGTCCTCCGATGCAAAGAAATCGTTAAATACAGAAGGGAATGTTCCGGTTTCAGGTGTCAGATCGCTGTAAATAGTGATAAAGCAATCCTTAAAGAAACCATTAACAGTTTTTTCTGTCTTAACATTGATATCCAGGAAGGTTTCAATATCAATGGAAATATCTTTGTACCGATCATCAATTTCCTGACTATAGCCACTTTTAATAGCAATTTCTTTACCTTTATAAAACCAGCGGGCAATTTGCAATAGCTTTAACAGGTAATTTTTGTCTGGATTATTAAACCAGTCGAAATAGAAAGAAACATCCTTCAGATTGCTTAAAGAGGGATTTAGCTTTAGTCCCATCCAAAGAGTTTGCTGATGTGAAGCAGATTTGACTTTTGACCGGAATTTAATTTCCTTGTTCAATTCATTAACCTGCATAACCTCTCCTGAAGTAGCCAGGAACATAACTTCAGCATCGATTAACCTGAAACCGGATGTCGGAGAAAAAAAGATCTTCTTTTGTTCCGTTTTGTTATTCAGCGAATTGGTGTATTCTTTTTCGATGACAAACTGATCTGTTGGGCTTGTCATCTTCATGGTCGATGCGGGTTTCGCCTGTATGACAGTATAAGCCGGGATGGGGCGCAAATTGACCTCAGGCAAAAGGATCTGTGCAACTTTTTCAAGGATTCTCGATCGTGAATTGTATAATGCTGTTGACAGACGTTCAAATTCAACAGAACATGCCCCGAAGAGCATGTCGATAACCGGATCAAAACCTTCCATTTCTGAATCGTGGTATCCCCAGTACTTAGCAGCATTTTGAGTCAGCCTGCTTTGAACAACTTCTTTTTTATTTTCTTTTATATCCATAATATCAAGCCACTGACAAGGGACTGAAAAACAGAAATTCATAATGCTCAAAAAGTTCGTTCAGGTAAGTGAGAACACCCTTTATTTCTATAGTCAGCTTATGTTTCAGGCGTAATGGTTGTCCTTTAAATCGTTCAAAAAACTCTGCCTCCTCCAGGTCAATCTTTATCTCAAGGTTACTGATCCGGGGTTCATTAAGTTCGACGGATGAAAGTATAGAATTCTGTAATTCGTCGAGCCATTCTGAAATATTGGCAACAGTGCTGTAATCCTGATTCCATATAAAACAGCCATACATTTGATTGTAACGGTATTCACAAAAATGGGTCTTGATGATCATATTGATATTCATCTGAACCGATTCTCTGATATCGCATAAAGGATGCTTCTTTTTTTCAATCAAGGCATTGGCATCAAATGGTATGGAATAATACTGTTTCAAATTATCCGGTATTAATTAATTTTTACCAGCCCGCCCGTAATTTCAGTCACCCCGGTTCCTGCAACTTTAACTATAGCCCCCGAAATTTCTGTCTGAGCGTTCCCTTGCATTTTTAATTGAGTGGCATCAATTTCAGTCTGTGTTCCTTCTAATTTTAACTGAGCCTGACCTTTCACAGATGTATTAGCTCCTTCCAGATCCAATTGAGACTGACCTTTTATGGCTGTTGAATTTTGTCCCTCAATTGTTATTTGCTGACCAGTAAGCTTAATACTATTATTAGCATCCAACTGATAATCATTCGCCTTAAGTTTGGTATTTTGACCGGATTCCACAGTAAGATCAGTGTTGGCAGAAATCTTTATGTTTTCAGCCGAAATTTCAAGGTCTCCCACTGATTTAATTGTAATCTTTCCATTATTGTTAAGGCTCAATGATATTTCATTGGTGGGTGAAGCATCATCTTTATTAAGGATCCTGATTTCTTCCTTTCCATTTTCGTCAATCAAAATAATCTGGTTTCCATTGCGTGTCCGTATCGATTTAGTGTTATTGTCGGCATGATACCAATGATCGGGTTTTGAGTTCTTATGATATACACTGCCTATTACAAAAGGTTTATCGGGATTATTGCTTTCAAATCCTACCATTACTTCATCGCCAATTTCAGGGATAAAATAAAAACCATGCTGATCACCATTGGCTGTTTTACCGCCATGTGCATGAATAATTCTTAACCAGGGCGTGGAATCCTGGGCTGTTTGCCAGAAAAACCGGACTTTAACACGGCCGAGTTTTTCAGGGTCATTATTGTCCGTAACAATTGCAGGCTGCATATTGCATTGAGGTGATTTCAGAATATCGTTAGCAGGTGGCTTGTTATTCTGTTTGGGAATTGCTTTGAAATGATTTTCGTATTTTCTTTCGGAATCGATGGTATGCTCTATCGCTGTTATAATAAATTCACCAAAATCATTTTCAAGGTTGTTATCACTTTTAATCTTAATCACTGATCCCGCATTAATGGAAGGGTTAGTGCTCGAACCCTCGTTACAAATAAGTTTTCGAGTGTCAGCAATTCTTTTTGTATCGTAAAAATCATTAAAATCACTTTCTCTCTGAAAGTTCTCATCGGAGAAAACAGTATAATCCTGTTTAAATGACTTTTCTGATCTGGAAAGCGAATGATCACCATGCGGATCCAGATCGTTTACTGAATAATTTTTTGTTTCCCTGTCATAGGTTTTATTTTCCATGTAATCGTAAGTAACAGCCTTATAATTAAGATTTTTCAAATTAAATGAAAAATCAAATCCTATAAGATTTCTGTCAACTATGACTTCAATGACCTTTGATTTATTGAGTGATCCAAAGATCAGTTCACTGCCATTATAAAAACACCATTCACCGTATTTGTCAGCAATCCGGTTCAGGAAATGGAAGTTGCTTTCGTTATACTGGACAATATATGGAATTTCGTCCCGAAATGAAGGGTTGCTTTTCAGTTTGAGATCATTTTGAGGAATCTGATCGAGTGCAGCCTGCACAATATCACTGAGTAGTTTTTCTGTGAAAGAGCGGTAATTGGGCCTGCCATCTATTAAAATAGTGGGACTGAATCCATAAATATGGATTTCTTTTGATCCGGAAGATGTGCGATTGAGCCTGGCTTCTGTCACCAGTCCATAAAACCTATTCTTAACACTATTCTGTCCTTTTTCAATGCTTTCTAAAGTTATCTCAATTCCCGATCCAATGAAATCCCTGATCTTATTCAGGATGGCGTTATATTTCTCTTTATAGAAATCGGCAACATAAACTACTTCAAACTTATGATGCCAGTCGATTCTTTGATTTAAGCAACAATAAGTAATGGGGGAAATATTCTTTCCCCCTATTTTTACGGTTATCTGAACTTGATGTAACAATCGATTTTAGGATTAGCGGTTATTTTCCCTTGCTAACATCATATTTAATATTATTGATATCAATGGCAGTACAAGCAATGCTAATGCTTGTGCCACCACCGCCACCACCACTAAAAGACTCCTGAAATGAGCAAATATATGCACCTGAGAATTTTATTGTTCGCAACGCCTTTCCAGGGTTATTGGCGTCTTCAATCTTGATGGTGCCACTTAATTTCTTTTTCGTAGTTATCCATTGAATGAATTCTGTTTTATCAGTCAACTCGATGTTAAGGCTGATATCAGAAAGCATGAGTCGGGCAGCAGCAGCATTTGCCTCAAGGCCGGACATCGGTAATGATGCGCCATAAGATACGTTATACACCTTAACATCTTTAAGGTTTTCAATGTCTAATTTAATTTCATCCATTTTACTGTGTTTTTAAAGGTTAAACAATTTTTTATAAATTAATTATTCTGTTTTTTCTGAAAATTCGGCTTTCCATTCTTCCGCAGTCTGGCCTTTCGTACCACCTAAACGTAACAAGAAACTTTTGGCCGGGAAAAAGGGTGTTATATGAATATCGAGATGGATCACTTTTGTTTCCGGATCCTGTATGAGATCAACTACCTGGAAGGTCTCAATTATTTTTCCATGACCTTGAATGCTCCCCAGGAAGCGGGATATTTCCGTCTTAATATCCCGTTCCACCATGGCATCCCAGTTAACAAAGGCCTGGCGGTTCAGGAAGTCAATGATAACCTTACCTACATAATCAAATACTCTTACTACCGAATAGGTTTGGAGGCCAATATCATTCCCGTTATACAGGGTTTTGGCAGACATACCCATCACCTTTCCCCATTCATGCACCATGGGAACTAAACCACGTCTTTCAAGCTCCGAGATCTCGCTTTTTTTCATTTCGAACTTAACCCCGTTGACCTCATTCAAACCACCGTGCATTTTTCCGGCAACAGGTTGAGCAATGAGCGTACTGTATATTTTTCCAGCCAGGGAAGTAGATGGTGGAACAAATAAATGATCTTCTTCACCCAGTTCTGCATACTTTTCTCTTCCTACAATCCAATTACAGGTCAATATTGCGTTTGACTTGTAAATTTCGCCCCCAGTTAATCCGGCAGAATCGAATTCTTCAATAACCGCCTCCGGATCGTCCAGATGTTGAAAATCAGTAATGAGCATTACCTTGTTGTTGTATGCTATTTTCGCCCATTTGTCAACAGCCTGGTTGGAACCCAGATAACCGGGCAGCACAAGCAATGAATAATTATCTCGTAAATCCAGCCGGTCATAGTTCTGTTTTAATTCTGCCGTTATTTTATCAATGACCATGGTGTTTTCCATATCCTTCAGCTTATCCGGATCAACATTGAAAAATGTAATATTCCGGATCTTATCCTTTTCAGTATTTTTATAAAATAAAGCTACTGATCTATAGGAAGTTTCAAGTTCCTGGGTCTCTTTTATTGCTTTCTTCAAGTTTTCATTCAGAAGTTTAGCCGTGCTTTCAGCTTTTTCCTGGGATACTGTAATTATATCGGCCACATTTTCATAAGTTGTTAGTAACTCAATCCAGAGAGCCATTGAATTCCTTAGTTTTTCTCTATCACCTTTCTTACTCGATTCAGTAAGAAATATGTTTTTTCTGGCTTTTGCTGAAGGATCCATGGAACCTGCCCCTTCAATCGTTTCCTTTATAATATCAAATCCGCCATAATCCATTAACGACTCGAGCGCATTTTCAAGAGGAATACTTCCAATTTTAGGGTGTTCTGTTGTTTTAACTTTTTCCTTCGAAGGTTTTTCAACCGTATTATCTTGTTTTTCAACTTCTTTAGCCATAGGATTTTGTTTTAAACGTTTGCATTATCAATTTCATTAATTGTTGCCTGCAGGGCTTGTATAAAGCTCTTTTTTGCCTCAGGATTTTGAAGCGCAGTTTTCAAAATTTTATTCGTCTTTAGTCTTTTAATTATTGCATTGCACGCATCTTGCTGTATTTGCAGCTTTTTTAAAAGATCGCTCTGATTTATGATTCCATCCCTTCTAAAGTCTAAAAGACTATTGAACTTTAATTCTTCTTTTTTGAGTGCTCCATTTTCGTCTTCAAATTCAACTTCAACATTGGGTTTAAAATGTTCAAAAACATCATCAATGGTTTTTAACCCTTTCACTGGTTCAAGTTTTGTGGGTTTATTGGTTAATTTCTGCACAAGAAGAGTTTTATTCGAAGAAATATTTGAAATTGCTTCGAATGATTCCTGAGGAACTAATTGCCCTCCAATTTCGACTTCATTTAGCATAGTTTCTGTATTTAAAATATAAATTATTATTTTTTACGGTCTACCTTCCAGACCAGTTCATTTTCTTTATTTAAATCTAGTTTCAATTTGTCAGAGGCTTTCACTTCTCCTGAAATGATCATCCTGGATACCGGTCTTCGCAGGTAATTACGTATTACCCCGGTAACAGGCCTTGCACCATATTTTGGAGAAAAACCCAATAATGCAAGATTTTCTTTTGCCTTGGAACTTACGCTAAGTTCTATTTCATTCTGTTTTAATAAATCAGTGAATTTCTTAAGATGTATTTCAAATATTTTAACAATATTCTCTTCAGTGATTGGAGCAAAAGGCAGAATTTCGGTTATTCTGGCCAAAAACTCTGGCCTGAAATACCTGCTCATTACCTCCATTAATTCATTACCTGTTGGCAATCCCTCTTTATCAAATTTTTCAATAATCAGGTCGCTGCCAACATTGGAGGTAAACAATACAATTGAATTGGTGAAATCACCTTCTTTACCAAGCCGGTCGTGCAGCTTTCCTTCATCCATTATTTGCAGAAAAACATCAAAAACAGACTGATGGGCTTTTTCAATTTCATCGAATAATAAAACTGAATAGGGCTTTTCTCTGATCTTATTAACAAGTAATCCTCCCTCCTTATAACCAACATATCCTGGAGGGGCTCCGTATAATAATGCAGCTGAGTGCTCTTCTTTGAATTCAGACATGTCAAACCGAATCATCGCAGATTCATCATTAAAAAGGTATTCTGCCAATGATTTTGCCAATTCTGTTTTACCTGTACCTGTCGGTCCCAAAAGGAAAAAAGAACCTATTGGCTGCCCCTGCTTTGTTAAGCCTGCCCGTGATTCCAGAATTGATTCGGACAAAGCTTTGATAGCCTGATCCTGTCCGATAACCCTTGATTTAAGATATTCTTCAATTCTCAACAACTTTTCTTTCTCACTGGTTTGTATTTTCCCAAGTGGAATCCCTGTTTTACTTGAAACAACTGCTGCAATATCAGCATTCAGTATAGTGCCTTTTTTATTTGAAGCAAGGATTTCAAGATTATTGAGAATACTTTTAAGATGTTCGGCATATTTTTGTGCATCTTCAAATTTTATAACAGCCTGATCAAGCTGACCACTCAATATGGGGCTAATCTTGTTTTTCAACTGATTTTCAAACCAGGCCAGTTCAGATAAAGGATCTTCTGTTTTTTCTTTAATTAATGATTCAAGGGTGTTTTTCAACTCCTGGATACTTTCTTTGGATACCTCGTCCATTATTTTAATAGATGCCATTGTACGATCAATTAAATCGATGGCTGAGTCGGGCAATTTTCGTTCTTTCAGATATCTTTTGGCCAGGAATACTGCCTCTTTGATTGTTTCATCAGCAATATTAATATCGTGATGTTTAACGTAAAGCGGCATAATATGCTTTATCATTCTGAATGCAGTTTCGGCATCAGGTTCTTCAATTCTTAAAACTTCAAATCTCCGGTTAAAAGCTTCTTCAGATTCAATGAATTCCCGATACTCTTCATTAGTTGTAGCTCCGATTAACGTAAGTTCACCCTTAGTCAATTCAGGTTTTAGCAGGTTAATAACGCCAGTTCCCAAAGAAGCTGTTGAATCAAATAATGAATGAATTTCATCTATAAAGAGAATAGCTTTATCAAAAGTCTTAAGTTCATTGATTATACTTTTAACCCTGTCTTCTATTTCGCCTTTGTACGATGCACCAGCTGCAAGAGCACCTAAATCCAATTCAAACAAGAAAGCACCCTTAAGATTAGCCGGAATCTTACCCTCTGTTATTTTCAGGCAAAGTCCGTCAACTAATGCAGTTTTACCAACCCCGGGGTCGCCCAGGATCAAAACATTTGGTTTTGTTCTTCTGCTTAGAATTTCAATAATTATACGTGTTTCTGCATCTCGTCCTATGATCGGATCTGTTTTTCCTTCCCGTGCAAGTGAGGTTTTGTCAATACAAAACTTGAAGAGAGCTTTTATCTGAGAGGTTTTTTTTGAAGCTTTTTGTCCTGGTTTCAGATCAGATATAGATTCGACTGCTGATGTCTCTGCCAGTATAAACTCAACAAGTTCGTTATAATTTATTATAAATGATTTTAGCTGGTCACCTGAAAAAGCAATATTGGGTTTGCAGATTGCGGTTAACAGACAAATAGGATCGATAGTTTCTTTTGAGAACTTTATACGGATTATATCAGCCTCTTCAAAAATTGCCTTTATTTTGCTATCTCCTGGCGGATCTTCTTCGATATTACTCGATTTAGGAAGATTCTCCATTCTTATATCCGCCCATTCCTTAAGGTAATTAATATCTTTATCCATCCGGACAAGTAATTCAGTAAGTCCTATGTCCTGATGTAATAAAGCTTTTAAAAGATGAGGAGAAGAATAATGTTCATTCTGATAATCTTTAGCAATCTTCTGGGCAATGGTTATTGCCTTTTGACTTTGTTCCGATATTAAATTTACAAAAGACATTTAATCAGGGTTTCTGCAAGAGTCTGGACAAAAATTGATTTCAATTCCTTTTCAGGACGCCTTCATCACTTTATCAACACCGAGAACACCAAATAAAATGTTATACAATAATACTATATACCCAAATTTAAACCTTTTTCGCAAATTACAATGGAATTCACATTAAATATTTAGGAATGTTTTTAAATTATCTTGCCTATCAATTTTTTAATCCATGATTCATTTAAATGTCTTCTTATAACTTACACACTCAGCTTCTTGCTTAAAAACTGACCTACCATAAAGATATTTAGTATTTGTTCACTTTATCTAAACAAAGAAGGATTTAATTTATTTTGCTATAATTGGTTCTAATGCATAGAACTGGATTCTTCCATTTTGGGATCACAGTAAGAGTTTCGCTAAGATTTGAACCTGAAATAGTCCAGTCCCTGTTCCCTAAAAATTGGCCAGTTATTTTAACTATAACCCATACCCAATATTTATCCCACGTATTTAACTTATTGAAATAAGTAACTTTACACAAAGGAATTGCCTTTGAAACATTCAAAGTTTCCAGTGTTGCATATTATTCTTACCCCAAACAATGCAAAGACGTGATTAAAGGTTGAGGTAGTTTGTAGGACAACTGGCACCTGAAACCACTTATTTCAACTGGAAGAAAAATATGAAGATATTGGTGTCCCGGAACAAAGAAAATTTAGACAACTGGAGGATGAAAACTTTAGGTTAATACAAATCATTTTTGATCTGACTCTAGAAAAGCAAATGCTCCAGTATGACTCAAAAAGGCTTTGAAACCAATCCATATGAGAGAGTTGGCTCATGGCTTGCTCAATGATCTTAATTTGTCCATTAGGAAAGCTCATATGGTTATTCTTATCTACAGATCCATATTTTCAACTCTGTCAACAGGGATGATTTTGATACTCGATTAGAGATGAAAGGAAAAGCTATGGTAAGTGTGAGTTATGAATTCAATCGAATGTTTACATTGTTTAAAAGAAAGGATGGTGCGCTAAAAATTAGAGGGTTTAAGTATATATTGCTTTTATAGGCTTAACCTACGAACAAAAAGGAATAACCATAGCTGTGCTGGAACTCTTAGGATTAAACATCCAGAAATTCACAGTGTCAACAAATGCAGGAGCATGGATTTTATGTCTGATCACCTTTGTGTAACCGTTTTTAAATAAACTTCAAAGAGTCCAATGGGTTAAACACAAAAATGAGTTAATACATGCCTTAAAAACATCCTATTGTTTGATATCAAATAACAGGGAAGGTTGACAATGTTTTTATGGTATTTCCGTGAAAGTACATTTTTTGGAGGAGTAATATTTGTCGGCGAGCTATATATTATCATGATAGGTCTACATGATGCCAGAAAGACTATGTCAACCAAATGTGTAAGGTTTTTTTAGGACGAGACACTGCTTTGAAAAGATAATTAAAAAAACTAATTTTGATAAAACATAAAAATCTTTGGGGACAAATGTCTGTAAGTAATTTAAAAACTTTAGGGAAATGGATCCGGTATATACGAGCTCCGTTTAGTTAAATTATATCATTATAGAGGCATTATATTGCCGGTATGACAAATAAGCCTGAAATTGACTTTCAGGCTTTTAAGATGTAATTTTAAGAGGAAATTTAAAAATCTCACAAGATAGTGTTCATGACAATTGAAAAAATGATTGGTAATTGGTTTATTTAATTCATAAAAAATGTATGAAAAAAATTACTTTATTATTGGTAATGCTTTTAGGCTTGATTTCTGTCTATGCGCAGAATAAGCAGTCAATAGCACCTGTAAAAGCTAAAGATGTTCCTGTTTATATCACCTCCGTGGAAGGTATTCATGAATATAAACTAAAGAATGGCTTGCAGATTTTACTCATTCCTGATCCTACTCAGAGTAATGTGGTCGTCAACATTGTTTATCACGTTGGCTCCCGTTACGAAGGATATGGAGAGAAAGGCATGGCTCACTTACTGGAGCATATGATGTTCAAAAGCACAAAGAACTTAGGCAGTATCAAGCAAATGCTTTCCGATAAAGGAGGTAATGCAAATGGGACAACGTACTTTGATCGGACGAATTATTTTGAGATTTTCCCTTCGAATGAAGAGAATCTGCGTTGGAGTCTACAGATGGAAGCCGACCGTATGATCAACTGCACTATGTTGCAGTCCGACCTGGACAAAGAATTTTCCGTTGTACGCAATGAATTTGAAATCGGGGAGAATGATCCCGGCAACGTACTTAACGAACGTATACTTTCAACGGCTTATCTCTGGCACAACTATGGCAATAGTACTATCGGCTCGAAAGAAGACATCGAAAGGGTTAAAGCTAGCCGCCTGAAATTGTTTTACCAGAAATATTATCAACCTGATAATGCCACTCTGATTGTCGCAGGTAAGTTCGACGAAATGAAAGTGCTAGCTCAGATTGAAGAATATTTTGCACCTATTCTTCGTCCGAAACGGGTGCTTGAACAAACCTACACTATTGAACCAGCTCAGGACGGTCAGCGTTATGTGGAGCTTCGTCGTGCAGGTGATCAGCAATTGGTTGCAGCAGCTTATCACACTGCTGCTTTGGCCGATACAGATGCCGCACCTCTCGAAGCACTCTCAGAAATCTTAACATCAGATCCCTCTGGTTATCTCTATAAAGCATTGATAGACAACCATATCGGATCGTCAATATGGTCCTATCAGACAGGTTTCAGAGATCCAGGATATATGTATTTCAACATGGAAGTGCCTAAGGATAAAAGACTAGATGATGGTGTGAAATCATTCTTGTCAGAACTGGATAAGATATCATCGATTCCCTATACCGAACAGGATGTTGCACGTGCTAAAGCCAAATTGATTAAGTCCTTTGATGACCAAAAAAATAATACAATTAATTTTGCCACCGGCCTGACTGAAATAATCGGAGCTGGTGATTACCGTTTGTGGTTTCTTAATCATGATGCCATAGAAAAACTTTCCCTGGCAGATGTACAGCGTGTGGCACAGCGGTATTTCAAAACCACAAACCGTACCTATGGGGTATTTATTCCGTCGAAAGATGAGCAACGTGTGAAACCGGACGAATTTATGGACGAAGATATTATAAAACTGACCTCAGAATACAAAGGAAAAACAGAGACCGAAGAAAACGCCTCGTTTGATGCAACAATCGACAATGTTAAGAAGAATTTAACTGTTCAGACACTCCCTGTAGGGCTTAAATATGCGTTGATACACAAACCGGTTAAAGGCAAAAAAGTGGTAGCTTCATTCCGTTTTCCTATTGGTAATCTGGAAGCACTTACGGGTAAGAGAATGGTGGCTTCAGTGATGGCTTCGATGCTTAAAGCCGGAACTAAGACTCTCACCAAGGAACAGATCCAGGATAAGCTTGATCAGATGAAAACACAGATTGATTTTTATTTTGATAGACAGGATCTGATGATGGATATCACCACCTATCAGGAATTTCTTACATCAGCATTCGATATCGTTCATCAGTTGCTTTCCGAATCTGTTTTCCCGGATAATGAGATTACGAAAACCATTACTGAAGCCAAAACAAACAAAGAGGCCAGTAAGAACGACCCCATGAGTGTGGTCTTTACAGAAATAGACCATAAAACGACCCATTATCCCAAAGATCACCCCTTTTATGCCTCTTCACCAGACGAAGATATTGTCGCATTAGATGCGGTGACAAGGCATCAGATTGTAACCTTTTACCAGACTTTATTAGGCGCCGATCACGGTGTTGGCACTATTGTGGGTGACATTGATCTGGCTATTGCCACCAAGTTGGTAACTGAAGCTTTCGAAGATTGGAAGGAAAAGTCTCCTTATGAAAAAATTCTTCCGACTTACTTTGCCACATTCGCCGATAGCGAAAAAATCATAACACCAGACAAGGAAAATGCAGCTGTAGTAGGAACTATAGCCTTTAAAATGGACTTTAAAAATCCTGATTATCCTGCTATGGTGATGGCAAATGAAATGCTTGGTCAGGGAGGTTTCCTCACGGCACGAATACCAACCCGTCTACGCGAGAAAGAAGGTATAAGCTACGGAGCAGGTTCATATCAAATCATTCCGCGCGATAATCAGGTGGCCAGATGGAATGTGTATGCTTTCTTCAATCCAAAAGTTCAGGAAAAGGTAGATGCTGCCATAAGGGAAGAAATCCAAAAGGCAAATGCTAATGGTTTTTCTGTAGAGGAATTGAAGAGTAACATAGTGGGTTGGCTTAATTCTCGCAAGACAGCGCTCGGGAATGATAATACTCTAATTAGTATTGTCAATGATGTACTCTATTATGGTAATCCGATCGACGACTGGACTAAACTTGAAGATAATGTGAAAGCTCTGAAAGTTGATGATGTCAGTGCCGTGATGAGGAAATACATAGTTCAGGCTAACCTGGTACTGGTTTACGCGGGCGATTTCAATAAAAAATAGAACTTCTTTTAACAGTTTAAAAGCGCGCGTTTATTGTTAAAATAGGCTTCAAAGGATTATATAATTAAGACTTGTTTGCAAACGGTATGTAATAAAGAAAAAAAAAAGGTCAGAAACTCTCTAACCATTTTATTTTTAATTGTCGGGGGTGATCTGACTCGAACAGACGACCCCTTGCACCCGATATAAATTTAATTACTTCTCATTTAAAGCTAACCCTATAATATGAGTTCTAATAGCCATCCATGCCGGCCAAATGTGGTAAATTTTCCTGACTTATAAAACAAGGGGTTAATCCTTATTAAATATGTATTTTTCTTTAGAAATTTCCACTAAGAACCTTGACGGTAAGTGGGAAAATGCATCATAGGAATAGATATTGCGAGGAAAAGTAATGTAGAGCTCTTCTTTTGCCCTGCTGCAAGCTACATAGAACAATCTGCGCTCCTCTTCCATTTCTTAAATGTTAGTCGCTCTATTAGATGGGAACATACCTTCTAGTGTATGTGGAATAAACGCTGCATACCATTCTAACCCTTTTGCAGAATGAACAGTTGATATTGTTACTTTGCCCTCTTCTTCTCCTTCATCTATTAAGGGTTTAGTTTGATCAGCAACTCTTTTCGATGGGGGATCAAGAGCAAAATCAGATAAAAACTTGTCCAGATCTTTGCATTTCTTAGATAGATCAATCAGTACTTCAATATCTTGCATCCTAATGATATAATCTTCTTCTCTTGCTTTAAAAATTGGTGAATAGTATTCTTTTATAACCTCTATCTTCTGAGTAAGATTATATTCCGTTTGACTGGCTTTAGCTAACATATTCCCTAATGACAATAGTTCAGAATAGAACTTCCGCTGTTTAAAAGTCTCAAATGAAAATGGGTCATCACTATTTCGAAAATCATTAATTACACTTCCAGTGGTTACTTGTCCCACACCTCCAATGTATTTCAATACTCTATGCCAGGCAACTGCATCAGTAGGGTTGTAAGTGATTCTTAAATATGAGATAATATCCTTGATATGCATTCTTTCATTAAATCTACAACCTCCAACAACTACATAGGGAATTCCTCTTTTGCTCATCTCCGCTTGGATGTATCTGTTGTGCCAATCAGCACGATTAAGGACAGCAATTTCATTTAAAGGAATATTCTGCTCGCTTAGTTCCATAATCCTGTCCACAATAAACTCTGCTTCTTCTTGCTGCCCATAAACCCTTTTAATTATTGGAGTAGATTGTCTTAAGTTCTTTGTAAAGAGCTTCTTCTTATAACCAATTTTTGCATTATCTATTATGGAATTGGTGAAATCCAATATCTTCTGATTGCTTCTATAATTTTCTTCAACTTTAACCACAACGCACTCAGGATAAGTCCCGGGGAAACGTAAGATATTTTCATAATTGGCTCCTCTCTCTGACATGTATCTTTTCACTTCACTTTTAGCTCTTCCTCAAAGCGATCAACAGTAAGCTTTATTGCATCTTCATATTTGTTGATATTCAAATAGACCATATTTGACTGATCACTATAGAGGCTGATCAGAATCTGATTCCTGATTTTGAAATTCCTTGGCTTTTTATCTGAATGGTAAACAAGGTCAAGACGGATTTCATAGCTATCGATTGAGACGTTTGACAGACTGCCCGAAAGTAGTTTATGATTAATGTAAATCTGAACTCTGTCAATGAAATATTTTTTGATCAGGTCATCCGGAATCTCATTAGTTTTACTGTTTTTCTCAGGTTCAAAATCAGGGTTGTACAATTTATAATCCCTTAAGAAGTCATCTAAGTACATTCGGAAAAATACTTTCAGAGTATCACTTTCCGGAGCCTGGTTAATAGTTATCAATGTAACATGCACAGGATGGAAAAAAAGTAAAGTATTTAAAATTAAGACTTTTAACATCTTACTATGAATTCAGGTCAAAATGATGGAATATTAAATATTTTAAGGTTTTTGAATTCTGATTTTCCTTTCATTATTATCTTAAATATCAAAACTTTTACAATTTATCTTGTCATATTAATTCGTTATTGTCGCATTGTTATTTTATAATGAAAGTCTCCTCATTGTGTTCCGGAGTTAACTTTATTTCTGATTCATAATTCCTGCTCCTGATAATAGTCAGATTTTCCACATTGCTGTATAGCCCGGTAAGAATGGTATTTCTCACAGTAATACTTTTCAGCTTCTTCTCTACGCGGTACAAGATACTAAACCTGACATCTCTCTCATTCTCTTCCATCTTTAGCAACTTCCCAATAATCAGTTTTTTGTTGTCATAGATGCTTATTTTTGAATTTATGTAATTGTTAGCCAAATCAGAAGGGAACGGCTGGAAACTACGCAAAACCTCAAGATCAAGATCATCAAAAATAGTCTGCTGGTAATCACGGAGAAAAAGTTCGTAATTGAGTCTGATTGATACCTTAAGCGAATCAGTTCCCTGTATATATTCAATACCGGTAAAAGTTACAGGCATTTGCTGGAAAAAAATAAGTATGGGCAGAGTTAATAACTTCAGCATAAACCATTATTAAATTAATGGAAAAAGACTTTTAAATAATCAAGACTCATTTTCTTTTTGTTTTCGAAGCTTCACCAAATCCAAGTAATAACTTAATGTCAAAAAGGATTTCAATAATTAGACACAAATATCAAAAGTAATGTTTTTATTATTTCAACCTCATCCGATTACTTATAATACAAAACGTTATATCTGTCAGCAAGATATTGATTTTGTAACAAGTGATGTTACCAAGACATTTCTTAGAATCCGGTTAATACGTTTCAGAAATGAAAGTAAGTTTCCCTTACAGGGATCACAGGCGAACTTTACCAAAGTGACTGCAAAAATGCCTTTTTATTCTCAAAATGGTTAATTTTGATGATACTTCAAAATTTCAAAATATTATGGAATATACAGAATTAATCCGGATTCGTGAAAGTGTCCGTAATTACGATCCTGACCGGTCAGTTCCGAGTGAGGTTATGTCAAAAATACTGGATGCCGGAAGATTAGCTCTTTCAGCGTGTAACTATCAGCCTTGGAAATTCCTCGTGATCTCCTCCTCTGAAATGCTTAAAAAGGTAAGAAACTGTTACAAGCGTGAATGGTTAAATAATGCACCTCATATTCTGGTTATAATCGGATTTAAAGATCAGGCATGGACCCGCGGCTACGATGGATACAACTCTCTGGAAACTGATATTGCAATTGCAATGACACATATAATACTTGCTGCAACAAATGAAGGAGTAGGTACATGCTGGATTGCAGCTTATGATCCTGCTCAGCTCAGAGAGGCACTCAAACTTGATGAAAACCAGGTTATTTATAGTATAACACCCCTGGGATATCCAAAAGCCGGGTATAAAAAGTCACTAATAAAGAACAGGAAACCTTTGGAAGAAGTTGTTAAATTTCTATAGTCAGGCTCCTTCGTTAAAATAGCCCATAGGGCTTTTTCTTTACGCCCGGGCATATTAAACAATAAGGCTTTTTGAACTTCTGATCAGAAATTTATTAAACCAGCATGAGTTTCCAACCACTCTTCCGATTTATTATTAAATTGGGAAAGATTATTCTGCTCTGAATACTCACAACTTGTTTTTTTAATAAACAATTGCAGATGAATAACATAATGAAAACAAAACAATTACTTCTTGCAATACTTCCAATAATATTTCATGTATCTTTCGCAGTTGCCCAGGATATCCATCCTGAACCCAAAACTCTTGAAATAGGGTCGCAGGCTCCTGATTTTACACTTAAAGGAGTAGATGATAAAACGCATACCCTGGCTGATTTTGCTAAATCAAAAGTATTGATTGTCGTTTTCAGCTGCAACCACTGTCCTACTGCACAGGCTTACCAGGACAGGTTGAATGAAGTATATAATAAGTACACACCAAAAGGAGTATCACTGGTTGTAATATCATCAAACAGCTCCAAATCACTCAATCTGTGGGAACAGGGTTGGTCCGATCTGGGCGATTCATTCGAAGAAATGAAAATTCGTGCCAAAGACAAAGGATTTAAGTTCCCATATCTCTATGACGGTGATGATCAAAAAACAGCTATTGAATATGGACCCATGGCCACACCTCATGCATTTGTATTCGACAAAGACCGTAAACTGCAGTATGTGGGATCAATTGATGAGTCAATGGAAAAGGGAAAGGGAGAGTTGCTGAAAAATGCAATTGACGCAGTTCTCGAAGGAAGAAAAATTGAAAAACCTGTCACTAATGTATTTGGTTGCTCAACAAAGTGGGCATGGAAAACTGAAGGCACAAAAAAACTTTATAAGGAATGGGCAGCTCTTCCTGTGACAGTTGAAAACATCGATACGTCAGGCATAAAAGAATTAATCAGGAATAAATCGGATAAATTAAGACTGATTAATGTATGGGCCTCATGGTGCGGCCCATGTGTCCAGGAATTTCCCGATTTAGTCATTATCGACAGAATATACCGGAGCCGTGAGTTTGAGTTTGTTTCAATAAATGCTGATAAATTATCAAGAAAGGATAATGTATTGAAGTTCCTTCAAAAAAATGAAGCATCGAACAAAAACTATATTTTCACCAGCGATAACAATTCCGAGCTGGTTGAATCGATAGATCCCCAGTGGTCAGGGGCATTACCTTACACTATGATGATAGAACAGGGGGGTAAGGTTATTTACCGCCTCCAGGGACCGATCAACATGCTCGAAATGCGAAAATTAATTGTCGGTAACAGGTATATAGATGGCGTAAAATAGAAAGGAACTATTTAATCTCCTTTTCTATTGCACTAACATTCCACCCGTCAACTTTCAAAAGAGGCTTTTCACCATCCAGGTTTTTCAAATCATATTCAACCTCCAATGTTCTTTTTTCCTTCGGAAAAAGAGAAATATAATTATCCTCCCAGAATACGGGTAATACGGGGTCTTTTGAATTCAGCTTAAGTATCTTTGGATTAATGGCAAAAGCCAGACCTGTGCCGGAGTTTTCAATTGTAACAGTTAGTTTGCATTTATTTCCCTCCTGCTGGATAGGAGATGCAGTTATATTTATATTTGCTGCCGGAAGTTTGGTCAGATCAGTAAAATCGGCTTTCTCATCACCATTAGAGCTTAACCAGTAGAAATTGGACGAGACGAGTTTTCCTGAGGCATCATTTAATTCCAGTTTCAGGAAATAAACTTTTGTGATATCTTTCGGGATATCAAGGGAAGTTATTTTCTCGCTGCTGTCCGCTGCAACTTTTGCATCCATGGTTGACAACAATACCGGTTTCATATTAAAATCATAGATTCCGACTTTTACTACCAGTCCGTTAAATTCTTTGTAAAAACTATTCACAATTTTAACCGAATGATCATCATAACAATACTGTATATGCAAAGGTTCGCAGGCAGTCTTTGCACCATAGAAGGCTCCATTGGGCATAAAGAAATAGTCATACAGCTGCCAGTACATTTTGGGCCATGCGGAATTATACATCCAGTAAATAATTCCGCTTGAACGGTATTTATTTCCTGCAAATGCTTCAAACATAGCCTTTACTGCCTCATTCTGGAATACCTGTGATTTCATGCAATACTCTTCAACTCCGGTTGGCTTACCATAGCGCGATTCAAAAGCTGCCCTTGCAATCGGATAAAATGCCTTATGGAGACGCAGATCCCATGAAGGGCTCATGGGCCAAAGATCCTTTTCGGGCATCATCTTCCTCATAGTTTCAATCGGTGGGATTTGTTCACCGGTAGGACCTGCTTCGGTATTAAACTCAAGTTTTGTATACCAGAAGGAAGGGGTCTCATAGGCATAAACATTCGGATAAGGTCCCATATGAACACCGGTTATCCCTGCAATTGAACTTGGGGCCTGTGTGGCTGAAGATTCTGAAGGGCGGGTGTTGTCATATTCATCTAGTATCTTTAGATATCTCTTTTCAACCTCGGCAGGCGGAAAATTATCGCTTCCGTATAACCAGGTAAAAACAGATGGGTGATTACGCAGGTGCACAATCAGATCTTTCCAGCTGGCCTCAGCAACATCTCCTGTATGAGGTGTCCAGTTTTTCCAACCTTCCCATGCACTGCAGCAGCACCAGCCTACCATCAGCAATATTCCTTCTTCATCGCATCTTTCGAAGAGGTAGTCTGATCCGCGCGGAGCTTCCATCCTAAGGGCATTGAGATTCATATGCTTGGCATACATCAGGTCCGCATCTATCCTTTCATTTGAAGATCGAAGCATCAGATCCTGAACATATCCTCCACCCCTGATAACAATGTTTTTGCCATTTATCTGGAACACCTTTGTATGTTGTTTATCGAAATTGTTCATCCAGGTTGTAATCTCACGGATGCCAAAACGGATTTTTTTTGTATCTGTCGTTTTTCCAGAGTAATCAAAACTCAGATTCAGGTCATAAAGATTCTGCGGACCAACAGTATGAGGCCACCAGAGTTTGGGATTAGCCATAACAAGCTGAGGAAACGATTCAGGAAGGAAGCTTACCACTTTAGTTTCACCGGGAGCAAGTGTTACTTCCTGCGAAAAGGTAATATCCCCAACAGAACCTTTTAATATTCCTTTAATGCTTTTTGCTTCAGCATTACGCAGCTCAGCTGAAATAGTTAGTTTTGCCTGATCAGTTGATGGCAGATTCAGTTTTGTCACCACCTGGGGGTTTTCAATAGCTACATCACCGGTAGAACGAATGGCCACATCGTACCAGATACCCATACCTCTGTCAGGAGGGGTGGGGTTCCAGTCTACCCATGTTATGGTAAGATCCATTTTCTTTGGAGGAAATATTTCCAGAGCCAGACAATTATTTTCGCCAGGTATGGCAGCCTTGGTAATGTCAAGGTTAAACAGGCGATAGGCGCCTTCGATTGTGGTTGTATCGGCAATAAGTTTACCGTTGAGCCATATATTGGCCTTATAATTTATGCTGTGGAATTGCAGCCAGTTATGCATGTTTTTATAATCGGCAGGTATCTTAAACTCCGTACGGTACCACCATGCAACTTTAAATGGACTGCCATCGGGCATTTCCCTTTTCGGATAAGGAATTATACCGGGAAGATCATTGAAATTCGTTCCATAATAAGGATCAGGGTAAACTTTATTGGCTATCAATGCAGCCAGAACGGTTGTTGGAATAGATGTTGGATACCATCCATCGGTTTTGAAACCAATTGTTGAAAGCTTCCTGGCATCTGATTTAATCTCTTTGGATGATTGTATTGCCCAATTATCTTTGAGCAGAAGTTTCCCATTTGATGGAATTTGTCCGAAGCAGTTAAAGGCATTTGCAACCAATAAGCTGAATGTTAAGACAATACGTGTTTTCATTTCTCAGGATCTAGTGGTTTAAAAAACTCATTTATTGAGTAATAAAGTTAGTTAAATAAATTGACAGGAATTACTGCAAAACGATTTCCAATAAATTCTTTTAGACATTTTTATTTCAATCAGCTATTTGAATTCTGTTTATAATTATTAGGTTTATGGTCATTATCTTTTTTATAATTCAGCCATATGAGTGATACCCTTACATCATCTCCTTCCGGTCCGGGTCTGAAACGGGTTCTCGGATTATCCGCACTGGTATTATACGGAATTATTCTAATTCAACCGACTGCTCCGATGCCATTATACGGTGCTGCAGCGAGCCTTGCTAAAGGTCATGTAGTTACGACCATCCTGATTGGTATGGTTGCAATGCTTTTCACTGCTATCAGTTACGGACGCATGGCAAATGTTTATCCAAGTGCTGGTTCCGCCTATACATATGTCAGCAGAGAAATTCACCCCTCGCTAGGGTACTTTGTTGGCTGGGGAATGATTTTTGATTATATAATGAATCCGATCATATGTGTGATCTGGATCAGCAAAGCTGCCATAAACCTGATTCCTGAAATACCTTTCGGAGTTTATGCCATTGCTTTTACTTGTCTCTTTACAGCTATGAATCTCCGCGGAATTGAATCAAGTTCACGTACAAACACTATAATTGCTGCAGGTCTTGGAGTGGTTATTATTCTTTTCCTGGGAGCTGCGATACGTTATCTCTTTTTAAATCCGCCGGCAAATGCAGGAGAATGGACAAGGCCTTTTTATGATCCAAAAACATTTTCATTCCCATCGGTATCAGCAGGTGCATCGCTCGCTGTACTTACTTATATTGGGTTTGACGGCATTTCAACGTTGTCGGAAGAGGTTCATAACCCCAGACGTAATATACTTCTGGCCACGGTGCTTGTTTGTATTATAACAGGTATTCTGGCATCTGTACAGGTTTATTTTGCTCAGCTTGTCTGGCCCCAGGCTGCTTCAACTTTTCCCGATCAGGATACGGCATTTTGCTTTATAGCCAAAAGAGCCGGTGGTCCCTGGCTTTTTCAGACAGTCAATATGGCATTGCTTGTTGCGACAATAGGATCAGGGGCAGGTGCTCATCTTGGAGCCGGACGCCTGCTTTATGGAATGGGAAGGGACAATGCTATTCCCGGTAAATTCTTTGCAAAAATAAATCCAAAAACACGAATACCGTCAAATAATATTATTCTTATTGGTGTGATAATTCTTGGTGGTGTTTTTCTGCTTAGTTATCCCCTGGGCGCTCAACTCCTCAACTTTGGAGCGCTGGTTGCATTCATGGGGGTCAATGTATCTTCATTCATGCACTATTTTGTGCGAGGAGAACACAAAAGATTCACACATTTTATTGTTCCTCTTCTTGGTTTTTCCATTTGTCTTTACCTCTGGTTCAGCCTTGGAATTAAAGCCAAGATAGTCGGGATAAGCTGGCTTTCAGTAGGTTTGATTTATGGGGCATACCGCACAAATTTCTTTAAAAAGCCTCTTCAGTTTGCAAAACTTGAAAGTAATGAGGAGGTTGAGGATACGAAATGACTTAGACTCTTGAATACCAGGTGACCTGGAGATATTGAAAAAAGGAGAATTTTAAAATATCATTGTAAAAGTTGCACCCTTGTTTATAGTAGAACTCACTTCGAGACGGGCATGATGCGTCATCATTATCTGCTGTGACAGACTTAAACCGATACCTGAGTTATTAGTTTTTGTAGAATAAAAAGGAAGAAATATCTTCTCAATTACATCATTACTAATGCCTTTCCCATTATCAGAAATTGATATATGAACATGATCCGATTCACTTTTCCCAATAATTGAAAGTCTGCGGTCTGCAGTTTCCGTCATGGCATCAAGGGCATTCTGGAAAAGATTAATGATTACCTGCTCAATAAGTTCGAGGTCGGCCTCGATAGCAAGGTCAGGAGGAATGACTTCCTTTTCAAACTTAACACCTGTTTCATTAAACTTAGCCTTGTAGAGTATAAAAACCCTTTCGAACAGATCGCTTAGAAAAATCTTCCGAAGGTTTGGCTTTGGAATATCAGTAAGACTTTTTGTAGCCTTTACAAAATTAATCAATCCCTGCGTCCGCGATTCAATTATTCTTAAACTGTGGTGAATATCTTCGGTCACATCCTCACCTATTCTTTCAGGTTTCTGAACTATTCCTGACTCATCTTCAAGCATTTGAGCTGTCATGCCGGCCAGATTGGTAATTGGGATGGCTGAATTCACTATCTCATGAGAAATAATATTTACAAGCTTTTGCCAGGTACTTATTTCCTTTATTACGAGTTCGTCTTTCTGGCGGGCAATCTCATCTTTTTGAGCTTTCAACTCTATATTTTGCAGGTCAAGTTCGTTATTCTTATTGTTCAATTCCTCTTCGAAATGGAAATTAAGCATCCTAAGATAGAAGATGCTGGCGTTAATAAACAGGAAAAGGGCAATTTGAGCAATTTTGTAGAAAGGATAAAATGTATTGATCCGGTCGACAATCGGAAAACTTGTTGTCCCAAAATGAACCATAATTTTGTCTATGAGCAATACCAGAACAAAATAATAAATCATGGATATCCACCAGAGAAGTTTTTCTTTTTTTGGGTATATCAACAATTGAGGAATTATTGAGACACATATAAGTGCATAAGGATAATAAGTATAACTTTCCTCCTCTACATATCCAATTAAAGTAGGACCAAGCAGGAAGACTACCGGAGGCAGATAGATCAGTGAAAGCCTGCTAAGACGTGTATAACCGAATCGGGAAAGAATCAGATTCAAAGAGGTGAGCATTAACAGAATTACTTCCCTCAAGGTTCCATAATAGATTGTATCATTAGTCAGAATAAGTGTAACAACTGTGGTTAATAGCAGTAATAACATGGAGATGAACATTACAAAATTAAGCTGATTGCTAATAACTATTGTTCTAAGCCTCCATTGATTGTCTTCACCGGTTGTTCCCAGATTAGATATATAATTCCAGATTTTTTGCATATTTAATTTTCTTTAATTCTATACTGCTAATCCATCCTTCCCTAATCTTGCTATCTTTCTGTAGAGTGTACTCCTGGCTATACCAATTTCTTCAGCCGCTTTCGAAAGGTTACCGTTATGTTTACTCATTGCATTGCTGATTGCTTTCTTTTCAAAATCTTCGACAGTGATTGCAAGTTCATCCGACAATTGAGCCGGTGCAGATCTGGTTCTCAGGATAAAATCATCAGGTGAAAGGGTAGAAGCTTTACAAAGAATGACAGCTCTTTCCATTGCGTGAGCAAGTTCTCTGATATTCCCGGGCCAGTGGTATTCTTTAAGTTTCTGAAGCGTCTCTTCCTTAAGTCTTATTCCTTGCTTTCCGTATTGTGCTGAAAATATTTCAATGTAATAATCTGCCAGGAGGCTGATATCTTCTTTTCGTTCTCTTAATGGCGGGATAATTATCTCAACAGTGTTAATACGATAAAGAAGGTCCTGTCTGAACTGGAAAGAATCAGCCATATCGTACAAGGGCATATTAGTAGCTGATATCAGTCTGACATTTACAGGTACAGAGCGATTACTTCCTATCCTGACTATTTCCCTGTTCTGAATAGCAGTTAGAATTTTTGCCTGCAATGGCATACTGAGGTTTCCTATCTCATCGAGGAATAATGTTCCACCTGAAGCTACTTCAAATCTTCCGGCCCGGTCCTCTTTTGCATCTGTAAAAGCACCACGCACATGTCCGAATAATTCCGCTTCAAAAAGAGTCTCCGGAATGGATCCAAGGTCAACATGAACAAATGAATTTTGTTTTCTCAAAGATTCGCTATGCAAAGCCCAGGCAGCAAGCTCCTTGCCAGTTCCGTTTTCTCCAAGTATCAGAATATTGGCGTCTGTAACTGCCACAGTTTTAATGGTTTCTATAATCTGAGCCATAACAGGAGCCCTGCTGATAATTTCAGGGTATTTATTGTTTTCCTGATTTGACGATCGGGCATGACTACCCTTTATCTTACTGACATTTCTCTCATCATGACGCTGTGATAAAACATTATTGACGGATGTAACAAGCTGCTCTCTGTTCCAAGGTTTTATAATGAAATCGACGGCACCTTTTTTTATTGCCTGAACTGCCAGGTTGATTTCACCATAAGCAGTAGTGGTTAATACACAGGCAGTGGGATCAATACTTAGTATTTTTTCAAGCCATTCCAAACCCTCTTTACCCGACGTGTTGCCTCGGGTATAATTCATGTCCAGCACAATCACATCATACTTGCAAGTTTTCAGGTAATCGGGTATTAAACCCGGACGGTCAAGTGTGTCAACTTTCTCAAACAAGCCTCTTAACACAAGCCGTGCCGTATATAAAACATCATTGTCATCGTCAACGACCAATACTCTACCAGATCCTTCTGATTTCATATAGGGTTTATGAATGATATTTGCTATCAGGGTAGCAAATATTAGTAAAGATAATAATTGTATCGTTCTGAGTCAATTAAATGTAGCAAAACGCTACAATTATAATAAAAACCAGCTTCCCTCCTAACTATATATGGCTGTAAATCTTATTGTTAGGTTAATTGGCCCGATAATTGAATTTCACTCTATAACAAAACCTTAATAATGAAAACCAATTATGTTACAATAGTGATAAATCCGTCAGCCGGAAACGGAAAGGCAAAAAGTGAAGCACAATCCTTACTGCAAAAAATTAAAAGTTCCTGCAATTTTGAAATAGATATAGCTTTTACCAAAGGGAAAAATGATGCTACTTTATTTACCAGGAAAGCCATTTTGGACGGAGCTTCAATGGTTATTGCCGTTGGCGGAGATGGGACAGTCAATGAAGTTGTCAATGGATTTTTCGTGGAAGGGAAACCAATAAATCCATTATGTGAGCTCGGAGTGATTAACTGTGGCACAGGTGGAGGTTATGCCAGGACTCTGAAAAATCCTCATCCGATCGGACTGCAGATTGAACAACTTCTTCAGCCCGGCAGCAAAGCTTTGGATCTGGGCTGTATTAATTACCTTGATTGCTCAGGTACAAAAATCGACCGCTTGTTTGTGAATGAATGTCAAATAGGTATTGGCAGCGCGGTTGCTTCGTTAGTCGGGAAAAAATCCAAAATTTTTGGAGGAACAATTGCTTTCGGCCTTGCAGCAACTGTTTTAGCTATGTCCATTAAACCGCTGTCTCTGACAATTGGATTTGACAATGAAGCTTTTCAGGAATACAGGCTCATAGGTCTTGTAGTTGGTAACGGGACCGAATGCGCAGGAGGAATGAAACTTACTCCTGATGCAAAACTGTCTGATGGTTTTTTTGATGTATTGTCAATTAATGATATGAATATGGGCCAGAGAATCATGAACCTTTCAAAAGTATATTCAGGAAAGCATATTCTGTCTCCTCATTGTACGATTAAAAGATGCAAAAAGCTAAAGGTCAGATCGACAATTGAAGTGCCTCTGGAAAGCGACGGAGAGATACTCGGAAATTCTCCATTTGACATTGAAATATTACCCCTTGCGATCAGGGTAAAGGCTGGAAATATAAACATTTAATGACATGAAATCTCTGGTTATTCAATTTCGAAAAACATGGTTTGAATCGAGAATATTCATTTCTCTTTCAATAGTTACGATTGTAACGACAATTTCATTTTTATTATTTGCAAATACCCCTTCCACCCTCGAAATTGCGGGAAGCTGGTTCGGATTACCATCCGAATTATCTGTCCGCTATGGTTATTTAATAATAGCTTTCCTTGTTTTGTTTGCATCTCTTATCCGTATGTGGGCAGGAAGTGTTCTTACTTCAAAAACCGTTATGGCATTCAGGATTCAGAACAGCAAACTGGCTCTTTCCGGGCCCTATAAGTTCGTAAGAAATCCAATATATTTTGCTGATTTAATAGCCTTTAGCGCGCTGTCGGTTTGTCTGAAACCAGTCGGCTTTTTGATACCGGTACTGATTTGGGTTCATTATTACCAGCTTATAAAATATGAAGAAGAAAAACTGGTAACCAGATTCGGACGCACCTATTCGGATTACATTCTTTCCGTTCCGGGGCTCAATCCGGGAATAAAACAAATCATAAGCTTTTTTAATCTCCCTCAGGATTTTAGTATTAATTATGACGGATTCCGTCATAACGCACAATATATACTTTTTATCCCGGGTCTCATATTTGCATCATTCACAGGTAAATTTATTTATGCTATTCTGATCGGACTGCCTGCTGTAATAGATTGGGCTGTTATTCATATAATTAAAGGCGTTTCCAAAGATATTCCGGAAAAGAAAAAAGCATTCTTCAGAAGCAGAGCGTTCGTCCACTCAAAGGTATTCAGGGATATATTATACTCTCAATGCTGGGAAGATCCGGAGATGGACAGAATCGCTTTTGGTACAAAACCAGGAGATATAGTATTCTCAATTACATCAGGAGGCTGTAATGCACTGTCATTTCTTCTTGACGATCCGGCAAAAGTGATTTGTCTCGACATGAACCGGTTTCAGAACTATCTTCTTTCACTTAAAATAAATGCCTTTAAGACGCTCTCATACGATGAAACTCTTGAATTTTTCGGGGTTCGGCCTTCGAATCGCCGATGGGATTTGTATGAAAGACTGAAGCCTTTTCTTTCTGAAGAAGAACAGTTATACTGGAGCAATAAAAAGACAGATTTAAACAGGGGAATTATACACTGCGGAAAGTATGAAAGATATATGCATCTGCTGAAAAAGGTATTCAGAATTCTTATAGGAAGTAAGATTATCAATGAGTTGTTTAATGCCTCATGTATTGAAGAACAGAGAATTTTATTCCAGAAGAAATGGGACAATTTCAAATGGAAACTATTCTGCCGGATTTTTTTAAGTCGCGCTTTTGCAAGCATGCTGTTTGATAAGGCATTCTATAAATATCTCGAGCCTTCATTCTCTTTTGAGAAGTATTATCGATCGGCAGTCAGGAGAGCTGTGACAGAGTTACCTGCAAGGGATAACTATTTTCTTGCATATATCCTTTCAGGAAATTACTTAATTGATAATTTACCTGTTTATCTTAAAAAGGAGAATTATCAATTTATACGTGATCGTGTAGACAGGATTAAAATAGTTACTTCCGGTTGCCAGGAGTATCTGAGTTCGCTGCCCGGAGATACCATATCAAAATTTAATTTCACAAATATTTTTGAATGGATGTCAATCGAGGAATTTACCCTGATCCTGCTAGAGACACTAAGGATTGCAAAAGACGGGGCAGTAATTACTTACCGTAATCACCTTGTAACCAGAAATCGTCCAGAAATGTTTGCAGATAAGATCATTCCCGATATGAAATTATCTCTCGAATTACGTAAAAAAGATCGCTCGTTTATATATAAAGCATATGTGGTAGAACGAATAAAGAAGAATATATGTCATTCTTAGTCAAGGAAATAATTACGCAGGACGGACTGGATGATTTTCTTTCTGTTCCGGAAGAAATTTATAGGAACGATCCTAACTGGATCGCTCCTCAACAGTCTGAGATTAGGAGAGTTCTTAATCCTGTTAAGAATCCCTACTTTTTAAATGCTTCTTTAAAGATTTATGTCTGCTATTTCGATGGAAAGCCTGTATGCAGATCAATAATG
>PMIJ01000044.1 GCA_003157015.1 Bacteroidales bacterium | reverse complement strand
GATACTCCCGGTCATGCTGATTTTGGTGGTGAAGTTGAAAGGGTACTTAAAATGGCTGACGGAGTTTTATTGCTTGTTGACGCACTGGAAGGCCCAATGCCACAAACAAGATTTGTACTGGGAAAAGCTATTGCGCTAGGGCTTAAACCAATTGTGGTGGTTAATAAGGTTGATAAAGATAATTGTCGGCCCGACGAAGTTCAGCAGGATGTATATGAACTGATGTTTAACCTTGATGCTACTGACGACCAGCTTGAATTTGCAACGGTTTTTGGATCTTCAAAGTATGGATGGATGAGCGGTGACTGGAAGAACCCAACAACAGATATTAGATATCTTCTCGATACTATATTAAAGGAAATACCAGAACCTCCATATATTGAAGGAACTGCCCAGATGCAGGTCGCTTCTCTCGATTTTTCCAGCTATGTAGGTAGAATTGCCATAGGCCGGGTATTCAGGGGTGATATTACCACCGGATTAGATTATACTTTGTGCAAAAGGGATGGAAAGGTCAAGAAAGTAAGGGTTAAGGAACTTTATGTTTTTGAGGGTCTTGGCAGAATTAAAACTGACAGTGTCAGATGCGGTGACCTCTGTGCTGTTATAGGTCTTGAAGATTTTGAGATAGGGGACACACTTGCTGACCTGCTTGCTCCGGAGGCTTTGCAGAGAATTGAGGTGGATGAACCAACAATGAGCATGGTTTTTACAATAAATAATTCACCTTTATATGGCAAGGAAGGCAAATTTGTGACTTCCAGGCATCTCAGAACCAGGCTTATGAGAGAAACAGAGAAGAACCTTGCCCTTAAAGTTGAAGACACTAAATCTGAAGATACTTTCAATGTTTTTGGTCGCGGGATACTTCATCTTTCAATTCTTATTGAGACAATGAGGCGTGAAGGTTATGAATTTCAGGTTGGTAAGCCCAAAGTTATCCTTAAATATATTGACGGTGTCAATTCAGAACCGTATGAAACTTTAACTATTGATGTTCCTCCGGAATATTCGGGCAAAGCAATAGAACTTGTTACACAGAGGAAAGGTGAAATGATCATCATTGAACCAAAAGGTGATCTTACACACCTGGAATTTGATATCCCGTCAAGAGGCCTTATTGGTTTGAGAAATAATATGCTTACAGCTACTGCGGGAGAAGCCGTTATGCATCACCGTTTCAGGGCTTATGATAAATATAAGGGCGATGAGCTGATACCTAAACCAAACGGATCACTGATCTCTCTCGATCAGGGGATGGCAACCGGACATGCAATAGACCGTCTGCAGGATCGGGGCAGGTTCTACATTGATCCGGGAGAACAGGTTTACAGAGGCCAGGTTATCGGTGAAAGCACCCGTCTTGGCGATATTGAAGTAAATATTATTAAGGGAAAGAAGCTTACTAACATGAGAGCTTCAGGTTCTGACGACAGCCTCAGGATTACACCAAAGTTGAAATTCTCACTTGAGGAAGCAATGGAACAAATCAAAGATGATGAGTATCTTGAAGTTACACCATTAAATCTGAGAATGAGAAAGATTCCGGGATATAAATTTGCCTGATTTTTTTAAAATTGTGTGCTGTAAATAAATACTCCGGCATCATTTACCAGGTATTTATACTCGATGTTATACCAAACTCCCTGAACACTGCCAGTCATCCAGGCTGGTTTCTTATAAGTTGTCCATGTCTCACCATAGTCATAAGAAATATACACGTAGCCATAAGATTGCATTCCCGCAAACACTATGTGATCAACATTAAGAAATGAGTAACATGCATCTTGCAGTGACTTTAGTAAAATATGCTTGGCAGGATTGTTTATATCAGAAACAGCACATTTATAAATACCTAAGCTATTATACTGTACACCGTTATAAACAAATGTTTCAGATCCGTCCGAACCCCAGTACAAATATCCATTCCTTTCATATACACCTAAAGCTCTCATACGTTGCCAGGTTCTGCTTGCTCCGCTTAATAAGTCATTCACACTCCAACTGTCAGATCCATTGTCGTAAACACATTTCATGAAGTGCATTTCCCCATCGGCATCACCTGTGCAGGCATAATAATTTCCATCTTCCCCAATGTTAACTGAGTGGATATGTCTTGCTAACAGAGGGTTGGATGGATCTCCAAGCAACGTTCCGCCTGTTCCCCCTGCTGCAGTTCCATTGTCGGTATAAATGGGACTCTGACCGAAAGTGTAAAATATTTTCCATGTAATACCATCTAGAGAATAATACAAGTTTATTGGTGATGCTCCCTGCGCATTATTAGTATAATTGCCCATTACAGCTACTCCACCATTTTCAACGAAACCTCCCATAAAATTGAAATAGCCTCCTGGGTACGAAGGATTTACAGGAGTATGTAAGGTATATACGCTGCCATCCTTGTTAAGTACATTGCAGGGATTTATTGTTGCAAGATTATTGCTGGAATAATAAATTTTACCACCACAAAACAGAACGATAATTCCATTTCCAAGAATACGGGCCTTACTGTCAGAGGTAAAGATTCCTGTAACCTTCACACCCGTATTATAAGAACTTCCGTTATCAGAGCTGTATTTGATATAATTGTCGCTGCCAACAGATTTTAAAATTATTCTTTTATCCCCAACGGAATGCAGCAATAATGACCCGTCTGAAGAAACACTGAAAGTTACCCCGGTACCTAGTATCGGATCTGTTGTAAAACTTAACACACTACCATAAGCCGTGCCATGGCCATTGGTTGCATAGGCTCTTATATAATAAGTTGTTTCTGGAATCAAGCCTGTGAGGTTACTTGTAAAACTCCCGGTTCCGGTTCCATCGGTGGTTGTATTATCGCCGGTCGTTGGATTTAATGTTGTTGCCCAGCAGACCCCGCGAACAGTAACGGATGAACCTCCATCATCAGTTACATTTCCACCTGATGTTGCGGTTGTAGAAGCAACTGACGAAAGAGCAGTGGTGGTGACAGTTGGATTTGTAATCGGGTTGGTTGTAAATGAAACCTCATTGCCATATGACGTGCCAACACCGTTTGTGGCATAAGCTCTTACATAATATAATGTGCCAGGAGTCAGACCAGTAATGCTGCTTGAATAAGCACCGCTTGCGTTCCCGTCAGTGGTGTATGATCCTGAAATTGATGGATTGTGAGAAGTACCCCAGCATACTCCGCTGACTGTTACTGTTGAACCTCCGTTTGAAGTAATATTGCCCCCCGACGTCGCTGATTTACGAGTGATTCCAGTAGCTGCTGTTGTACTTATTGTAGGTACTATAGCTACTGTATAGAAAATGAGATCATTTCCATAGGCTGTACCGGCGCTGTTAGTTGCGTATGCTCTTACATGATAAGTAGTTCCAGGCTGTAATCCTGTAATGTTGTTGGTAAAAAATCCAGTGCCGGTTCCATTTGTGGTTTTACTGTTTCCGGTTGTAGGCGAAGCTGTTGTTGCCCAGCATACGCCACGGATAGTTATGGTTCCTCCGCCGTCATCCGTAATATTCCCTCCTGATGATGCAGTGGTAGATGTCACAGAAGTGACAGCAACTGTTGTAAGAGTTGGCAAAAGAATCGGATTGGTTGT
Organism: Bacteroidales bacterium; assembly: GCA_003157015.1. GTDB lineage: Bacteria > Bacteroidota > Bacteroidia > Bacteroidales > VadinHA17 > LD21. The sequence goes on along the minus strand of PMIJ01000044.1, from coordinate 21,210 downwards.
AAATGAAACTTCATTTCCATATGCCGTGCCCACGCTACTTGTAGCATATGCCCTGACATAATATAGTGTACCGGGGGTCAATCCTGATAAACTGCTGACATAGCTTCCGCTTGCAGTTCCATCAGTTGTATATGATCCTGCAGTAGTTGGTCCGTGTGAAGTACTCCAGCAAACACCACTTGCAGTTACCGGTGCTCCTCCATTTGAACTTATATTTCCTCCTGAAAGTGCAGTGGTTCTTGTAATACCTGACGCTGCTGTTGTAGTTAAGGATGGAATAACCGGCAACGTGGTAAAAATCATTTCATTACCATATGAAGTACCTTTGATATTGGTTGCATAAGCCCTTACATGGTAAGTGGTTACAGGCAGCAACCCCGTAATATTGCTTGTGAAAACTCCTGATCCTGTACCGTTAGTTGATATGTTATCCAGAATTGTCGGCGATGCCGATGTCGACCAGCAAACCCCTCGAACAGTTATGCTTCCTCCACCGTCATCGGTAATATTTCCTCCAGATGATGCAGAAGCAGAGGTCACAGAAGTAACTGCAGTAGTTGTTAGTGTTGGCAGTATTATAGGATTAGTGGTGAATGAAACTTCATTGCCATATGCCGTACCAGCGACGTTGGTGGCATAAGCCCTCACATAATATAATGATCCGGGAGTTAATCCTGAAATATTGCTTATATAGCTACCGTTTGGTGTGCCATCCGTTGAATGAGACCCTGAAATTGAAGGGTTATGCGCGGTGCTCCAGCATACACCGCTGTATGTTATTGTGGCTCCGCCATTTGTAATTATATTTCCTCCTGAAGTTGCACTGGTGCGATTAATACCGGAAACAGTTGTTGTAGTTAATACAGGTAAAACAGCTGAAGTTGTAAATGTCAGATCATTACCGTACCCTGTGCCTGCTTCGTTGGTTGCATATGCTCTCACATGATAGGTTGTTCCAGGCTGCAAACCTGTTATGTTACTGGTATAACTTCCTGTCCCGATTCCGTCTTCAGAGGTATCGTTTGCAACTGTAGGTAAAGCTGTTGTTGACCAGCAAACTCCGCGAAAGTTTATTGTACCGCCTCCGTTGTTTGTGATATTTCCACCGGACAGTGCTGATGCGGAAGTAACTGATGAGATTGCATTAGTCGTAAGAGTGGCAATCAGTATCGGTCTAGTTAAAAATGAAATTTCATTTCCATATGCTGTGCCCACACTGTTCGTGGCATATGCCCTGATATAATATGTTGTATTTGGGTTCAAATTAGTTAAACTGCTTGTATAACTTCCGCTTGCTTTTCCATTGGTTGTAAAAGACCCTGAAATTGATGGGCCTGGTGAAGTACCCCAGCAAATTCCACTAGCTGTTATAACTGCTCCTCCATTTGAAATAATATTTCCCCCTGAAATTACTGATGTTAATGTTATGCCGGTTACCGGAGAAGTGGTCAGAGCAGGAATTTCTGCCAGAGTTGTAAAAATTAAATCACTCCCGTATGCAGTGCCTATGCTGTTTGAAGCGTAGGCTCTAACATGGTACATAGTTCCAGGAAGTAATCCCGTAATATTACCGGTGAAACTTCCTGTTCCGGTACCGTTTGACGTTTTGTTATCTGTAATCGTTGGGTTTGCAATCAGTGACCAGCAAATTCCTCTGGAAGTAATATTTTCGCCGCCATCATCTGTAACCCTGCCTACCGACAGAGCAGTTCTTGAGGAAATTGATGAAGCAGGAGTTGTCGTCAGCGTTGCTATAGTCAATGGAGCTGTAGTAAATGAAACTTCATTACCGTAAGCAGTACCTGCGCTGTTTGTTGCATAAGCCTGAACATAATAAGCTGTATTGGGTAACAAACCTGCAATATTACTTTCATAACTTCCATCCGTTAAAGGATCACTTGAATGTGTCCCGGTTATTGATGGATTTTCTGAAGTGCTCCAGCAAATTCCGATTGCTGTTACAGGGGCTCCACCATCTGAGATAATCTCTCCGCCTGATATTGCTGTTGTCCGGGTTATACCTAAAACTGTTGTTGTACTTAGAGTAGGAGTGACTGGCAATGTTGTAAATTTGAGAACATCTCCATATGCCGTACCTCTGCTATTAGTTGCGTAAGCTCTGACGAAGTAGGTAGTCGCTGGTAATAACCCTGAAATGGTAGTGGCGAAACTGTTTGTTCCTGAATTCTCAGCGGTTTTATTGTTTAAAATAGTCGGGCTCTTTGAAATGTCCCAGCATACTCCGAAATCAGAGATAGTGTCACCCCCGTCACTATTTATCAAACCATTAACAATTGCGATATTAGCTCCGATGCTATCAATACTTTCAGTCAGAACAACTGGCAGGGAAATACTCGACTGTCCGATAATACACCTTACTGAAAGTCCCTCATTCAGATACTGGGAGTCACTTTCAGTAAGAGCATCCGATAAAGAGCTAACGAACCAACCATAAGAACCAGTTTGGTTATGTTTAGTGGCAGAGCTCCAAAAGTAACCGGTATGCCTGAGTTCAATGAAATTTTGAGCGGTACTTATGCCTCCGGGAAGAGCCGTAAATCCACTTTCATTAGTATTGTGATGATTTATGGGCGTCCAATGAGAACCGCCGGTTTCTTTAATTTTTTCTCCCGCGACAACTAATCCTCCAAGATAATCTCTTAAGGTTATCCATTCTTCACTAATGGGAACATGCCATCCGGTAGGGCATATATTTCCAGAATTAACAGCATACCAGTTATATAGGGCCCCATAGATATTTTTATTTGTAACCTTATCATTATTATACCATGCGTAGGCTCCTGAAGTATTATTATTCCAGTCATTAACGTTACTCCCAGGATAATCAATATCATTTCCATTGTTATATTTTGTGGCCCTCAGATTCTCTGCCATCCAAACCTGAGATCCAATCTCAACGATGGAATAGTTGTTATTATCTTTATCGGAACATGGAATAAAATTAAAAGTGACTGTTTCATCTTCAATTGGCGTATCAATTTTAACAGTGCTGTAGCTTTCTGAAATACCTGTAAATTTTAATCTGTCTCCATAATTATAAACCATATTAATAATGGTCTCATCTCTTTTAGAATTAATTGCTGAACCGCTTTCATCATTAGGATTATAACCGCTAAGTCTGTCTATCCTGGCAGATCCTCCAGCATCTCCGCTGCATATCAGTTCGCTTGAAAAGTGATACGTTCCTCCAGTGACATTTATTAAGTGAAAACCATTTTTTAAGCCGGAAAGACGATATTCCTGTGGATAATTTCCTAAAAAACTTTGTGTTTGTGCCTCAATTTTACCACTGAGGTCATAAATTGTAATAAAAGCGTTTCCTGCATCGGGCGGGTAAATCTGTAAAACAGCATTGTTTTTCGTCATGGGATTTGGGTAAATCCTAATTGAATAACTTATATTATCAAGGGAAGATACTCCAAAGGATCCGATCAGACGCAATATCTCACTCTTGTGCAAAATCAGAGTGGTGCCTTCAGTTAAATTTTCAACTTTAACTTCAGACACAGTTTTTGATGCCCCGGTCCCAGCAAAATTGATTAGGTAATTTTGTGCATTTACCTGGAGATTCGCAAAAATGGCAAATCCAAAAAACAACATTTTCATTTCCATAATTCCCTTTCACCCTTTGATTGATACTTCAACCTTTTATTTACTCTGAAAATTTTCCTTTATTATTTATAAAAAAATCAGCGTTTAAGTCTGACACTTTTTCCTGAGTTCAAATAAATCTTAATACAATCCGTCTTTAAAGAACAATCATATAAATTCTGGTCTTCTAATATATGTGTTTTGGAATTCATCAGGTTTTTTATTTGACTATTCAGCATTATTCATATATTAATGGTAGTTTTTCAAAGACATTAACTTTTACATTTTTGAAGCATTATAATAAACTGACCTGAAAAAATAAAAACGAAGAATTTATAAATCCCCGGCTTCATTTTTTATAAGAATTTAGTTAATTAGAAATCCTGCGATTTCAAATTTACTATTTCACCGTTTTAATGTATTTTTATACCCTCATTAGTTGTTCACAAAAACGCACATTTTAATAACATGAAACTGAATTTTATTTATTTCCTTTTTATAGGTCTTTTAATAATTCCGGAATTATACGGACAGGAAATTAATTATGCCGGTTTTGGCATCGAGACAAATAACAGCAATATTCCTCATGGTCTTAAAGCTGGCGACAAAGCGCCTGATTTTACAGGATATGATCAGGCTGGCAAACAGGTTGAACTGAAGAAAATTCTTGACCACGGACCAGTCATCCTGTTTTTTTACAGAGGGAAATGGTGTACAGAATGCAGCAGATATTTAAATAATTACCAGGATTCTCTTAAAGTTCTAACTGATCAGGGCTTTAATGTTGTTGCTATTACACCCGAGTCAATTGAAAATGTTGAGCAAACTGTAAAACTTCATAAATTGACATTTACAGTAATTTATGATTGCCAGGAAAAAATAATGAAAGATTATGATGTGATGTTTAATGTCACGAAAGCCTATCAGGATAAAATCTTATCAGGTTATTCAATAAATATTGCTGAAAATAACGGGAGAGATGCTGCACATTTGCCAGTCACTGCAACATATATAATTAATAGAGAAGGTGTCATTGTTGCTGTTCAGTTTGATCCTGACTTTAGAAACAGGGCTTCAGTAAAGTGGATGTTGGGAAACCTTGGCCTGGCTTTATAGAAATCGCTATTTTTCGAATAAATCCATTGCAGCAATACTGAACGCCATCATATTTTCACAGGTAGTACCTGGAGTAATTTCACAACCGGCTGAAACAATGCAACGGCCATTTGCATTTGAAAAATCATCGTTTACAGATCGTTTTATCATCTCTGGTGTTCCGTCCTGAACTATTGAAACAGGATCAGATTTTCCTGAAAAAACCTGACGACTGCTTAATAACGACTCAAAATCTTTCATTGAAGGAACCAGATGATCAATATCGACAATATCAGCTCCAGTTTGTATCATATATTTCAAAATTGATTCTGTATTGCCACAGATATGAAGCTTAGCCAGTGCTCCTTCAGAATGAATATGCTCAACCAGTTTTTTTTGTCTTGAAAAAGCAAACTGATTATATAACTCAGGTCCAATTTGTGAACAGAACGCATCTCCAATGCCTATACAATGGGCTCCGGCTCTTATCTGATGAGAAATAAAATCCATGTCACATTTAACAATTATATCCATTGCCTTTTCCACAGATTCAGGTTCAAGAAGAAAGTCCAGAGAGGCATTGGAAACTCCCCTCAGATCAACATATTCAGCTACCGGTCCTTCAATCCAACCAACAATAAAAAGGTCATTTCCAACAGATTTTCTGAATTCTCTTAATTCAATTAATCTGTTATTGCATCTGATGTTTCCGATAGGATCCCAATGTTTCAAAAACGAGGATGATCTGGCGTCAGGTAAATGACCGCCTTTATCAATGGGAAGATTATTCTCAGGATATTCTACCATAATTCCAAAAGCTGAAGCTTCGGCCCACGGATCAGACATAACTGTTACCCAGTCGATATTAAAATCATTTGCACACCGGATCATTGCTCCGCATTTTGAAAAAGGATCCAGGCAGAAATCCCTGTATTTAATTCCTGCATATTGAGCCGCCCATCTCATTATTATAGGGTGAAAAGGAGGATGATCTACATGTTCTCCTTTCAAAAATGAAAGCGTTCTTTCAAGACCTGTCATGAATATTTATTTTTCGTTTTGTTTTACCCCTCATCCCTCCTAAAGAGCTTATTTCTTCACATTAAAAAGAATTTAGAAAAAATGTGAATTAGTCCTTCTTCAGGGCGATGTTCTGTGTCATCAGGACAGGTGGCTTCTTCTATTAAACATTTAGATAATCATTTAGAGGCTTCATCGTCTTAAACACATTAATAACATGATTTTGAAAATCACTGCTCAGTACCAATTTATCTGTTGCTTCATTTACGACCAGATAGCTTTTTAATTTAAGAAGCTCAATATGAGGATGGTCTTTAGGGTATCCCTTTGGTGCTGTCTTTAGTTTTTCTCCGTCTACAGAACCAAAATATTTTATGAAATCTTTTGCTTTTGTGATTTTAATAAATTCATCCGGACTGTCGCTTATTTTTTCCCGTATTGAAGACAGCCAAGGAGCCGGAGGTGTATATGCCCCACCAGCCATAATGCTCTTGCCGGGTTCAATGTGAAAGTAATATCCTGCAAATTTATCTCCGTTTTTCTTCCCGCCCTGGACAATAAAGGCACCGAAATGAGATTTATATGGAGATTTATCATTTGAAAAACGAATATCGCGGTTAATCCTGAATACACAGCTTTTTGCCTCCAAGCCTTTCATTATTGGTTCAAATAATATTATTTCATTTATGATATTCTGGACAAATGATTCAAAGTTATCTTTGGCTTCAAGGTACATGGAACGGTTTGCAATAAACCAGTCACGGTTATTATTAACGTTTATGGCTGCGAGAAAATCAAGAGTCGATTTTTTAATAGTTTCCATCTGAATTAAGGTATTTAAATTTGGTATTTCTCAAAAAGAACAGATTAAATATTGTGTTTTATATCTTGAATAACCAAATTTACTAAAGAATGTTTAAGGGAAGGCAATAATAGCTTTAATAGCTTTAGAGGCTCTAGATGCTTTCCGGCATTCAAAGCTTCAAAGATTCTTTTTTGCCTCTATAGCCTTTATAACCATTATAGCCATTTTAGCCCAACTGGCCTTACTTTCCGTGTATGTCAAACGCCATCAGGGTGTTTCCGTGGCGCAGATATAATACACCCTGATGTATTACAGGATGCGAAAAATGCTGAAGGGTTCCCTCTATTATTCTGAATGAACTGACTTTTTTGATTTTGCCCTGATTGTAGCTCAAAAGCATCATATCTCCTTTTTGGGTGTAGTAATACAACATGTTATCAGCGGCAATGACAGCTCCGGTTCCGACTCTGAGCGAATCGGTCAGTACTCCGGTGGTTGTGTTAATCGAGAGCAGATCAGGCCTGACAGTTCCGCAACCATACAAATAGTCTCCCATCTTTACGATGCCGCCCATATAGCTATCAAAGTTCTTGTTACGCCAAAGTTCAGTCACCTTCATTCCATCATCTGAAAGCTTGAGTTTCACACCACAGTTCCCATCACCGGCAGCGTAGTAAATAAAGCCTTTTTCATAAAGAACTGTGTTACTATGAGTGTCTCCATATCCTGGAAGTCTCTTTTCGGGAGGATAATTATCCTGTAGTTGGGACCATAATAAGGTCCCTTTTGCAGCATCAATACCCATAAGATGATAAGCTGAAAAAGTAACCACTATTTTCCTCGAAGGAAGCTCAATTAATTTTGGAGAATTGTATGCCGAACGTTCGCCAAATCCTTTGTTTGACCAGATTAAATTTCCATTGAACCTATTCAAGGCCACCATATTATTATCTTTTCCGCCAGTTGTCCAGAATATTTTTTCTCCCAGGATAAGAGCAGATTCAGAATGTCCGTGAAGAGGAAGAACTCCATTAAAGTCAGAAATGAGATTTTTTGACCAGATAATCTTTCCATTGGATCTGTCAATACAAAAAAGGTTTCCTAATCCGGTACCAACATAAAGAAGATCGTCGACAATGGTGGGAGCTGATCTGGAACCCGGGAATGATTTCATCCATTCCCTGCCAAGCGTTGTTTGCCATTGCTTCTCACCTTTAAGATTAAAACTGTAAAGGATTTCCATCGAATCCACCTCGCCCGTGACATAAAAATTTTCATCAGTAAACACAGGCGAAACAAACCCGTTTCCAATTGTATTTACGGACCAAAGCTTTTTTGGTCCCTCGGCAGGCCAAGTCTTGAGAAGGTTCGATTCTTTATATATCCCAGTGCGGTCGGGACCTCTCCATTCAAAAGTTCTAGTTGTTACTGAAGATGATGTTAACAGAAGAATCAGGACAAAGAGTATTGAGTTTTTTTTCATTTTAGACGTGTTGGTCAAAATCATAGGCATCAAAGATATTGAAATCAATTAAACCGCAAAGTACACAACCCTGCCTGCGGGCAGGCAGGGCAGATGCAAAGCGCACATTGCCTGATTCAGTTTTCAGACAAATTGAAACCGGAGATTACAACAGCAGGTTTTTCTCCACGCGTATCCTCATCTTTCAGTTTCATTGTAATAACTTTTTTCTCCCCGGGCATAAGCGAGATATAGTTATCACTGTAAAAAACAGGAAGGATGCGTTCGTTTGTGTTTTTTCCGGTCACCATCAATCTAACCATTAAAGCAGGAGTTTTGCTTGTATTGTCGAGAGTGGTCGTCAGTAACCAATTTTCTCCTGATTTTTCAATCTTTGTAATATTCTGCAGCTTGATAAGTGGTAAGGTATTAAGTGCCTGGTAATTCCCATCAACCTGCCCTCTCCAGTAGAAATTGTCTGAAATGGTTTTATCTCCCTCTTTTAACGTAAGTTTGATAAAATGCACGGGAGTAAGGCTTTTCAAAAATTCAAGTTTGAAGCATATTACTGTTGAATCTTCTTTGCAGGTGAGCCTGGTCTCTTTTTCCCACTGAACAGACCCATCCATATTCAGCAATTGAGCTTTTGCAGTCAAACCTGTCTTATTTCCTGCGTTATTATTTACGACTTCAATGTTGTCAAATACAGGATTCCATTGTATATGAATAGGTTCACAGGCTTTTTTGCAACCAAAATATGCCGCTGTTGGTTCAAGATAATAGTCATAAGTTTGCCATACCATTGAAGGCCAGGCCGGATGACTCATCCAGAGAAGCAATCCCTGGCGGTACAGACTTCTGCCTTCAAACATTCCACGGTACCCGTTGTAGTTAATCCATTGTGCCAGTTCGGTAAATTTTTTTGCATTGTCAGCCTTACCAAAGCCTGTTTCAATCATCTGGTTAAACGAAGCGGCAGACTGGGCACTTTCAAGGCAGTAGTCATGCATTCCCCACAGGCTGTTTTGGGGCCAGACAGCTGATTCTGGAAGAGTTTGTCTAAGGCTCTCATAACTCATCACATTAGGCATACCTCTTTCACTATGCAGCTTATTATACCCATATAATAAAAAATAGTCCCTGACCGGCAGCGCCCTGTATGGTCCGCCACCATTGACAACCCCGAAAGCAGAATTAGATATATAATGCAATCCGGGGTGAAGCTCATTTATCATGGAACGCAATGCTGTGTCAATAACAGCAGGAGGGTTGCCCTCATTTCTTCCAACATAAATTGCTATCGATGGGTGATTTCTAATGCGCTTAATCAAATCTCTGGCATTATCAATAAACATCTTTGGGTCGGCAGGATCGGGACCATCAGCCGGGTTTGCAAGGCAGAAATCCTGCCAGACCATAATACCATGACGATCGCATGCTTCAAAGAACTCGTCATCAGCTGTCTGCCCAACCCAGTTTCTTATCATATTAAAGTTCATATCAGCATGAAAAGCAACTGCTATATCGTATTCACGGCCACGGTATTCGAGGTTAGATTCCGGAAAGCCCCAGTTTCCGCCGCGAGCAATAAATCGTCTGCCGTTTATATAAATATTCAAAATCTGGTTTGTATCATCAAATGTCATTTTACGAATTCCCGATTTAAACTCCTTTTTATCTGATACTCCGGAAGCAGTTTTGAAAACCAATTCAACATTGTAAAGGTTAGGTTGACCATATCCTTTTGGCCACCAAAGTTTTGGATTGATTATATGGAGTGAAGGATTATTCGATGGATTTATCTTTACAACTTTTGATGAAGATGGTTCAAGCGAAACTTCCTGTTCAAATTTTATATCACCATATTTGCCTGTCAGGGTTCCGGAAACAGCTTCTGATTTATGATTCTCAAGAGTGACATCAAAATTAATATCTGCCCCTGTTGTATCAGGTAATTTAAGATCAGTTGTAATAAGTGGATCTTTTATAGATACCGGACCTGTTACATTAAGAAATACATCGTTCCAAATTCCCATGTTCCTGCCTCTTATAGTTGGTATCCAATCCCAGCCGATTGAAGCATGATATGTGGGATTATCGGCTCCGAGTATTCCTCCGTTCTTGTCATGGTATGTGGCAGTTGCCTCTTTTATTACGCCGATATTATCATTTTTCTTTACCAAAACTGCTATTGAGTTTGTCTGACCGGGCTTTATGAGATCAGTCACATCAAATATTCCTCTGATGAACGCTCCGTCAATCCTTCCGATTTTTTTCCCGTTCAGGAATATCTCGGCTTTCCAGTTGATGCCGTCGAAATTCAGGAATATCCTGTCTCCTTTAAAGTCCAAAGGCACCTTAAATTCATCACGGTACCAAAAATCCGAATTAAAGAAAGACTCAGAAATCATTAACTGGTTGTCACCAAAGTTTGGATTGGGCAATGCACCTGCATTCCAATAGCTTACAAGAGCAGTTCCGGGAACTGTGGCCACAACCCAGTCATTATTGGGATAACCGGGTTGTGATATTTCTTCTCCGCCAGATTTTACTTCAGAGGATCTTTGGATCTTCCAGTTACCGCCTGATAAGTATAATTTGCCGTTGTTTTCTTCAGGATTGAGTTTGGGTTCCGTTACAAGACCTCCTTTTCCAAATACTTCCAGCTCGCTTAAAATATAATTCTTACCTGTTGCAGATTCTGTCATAAGTATTCGTACATAACGACCCCTGGCTTCGGTTTTCAGTTTGATGTCATCGACCTGATCACTTTTCCCGGGAAGCGCAATAATATCTGACCAGCTTTTAGCATCATCTGAAACCTGAATAACTCCTTTGATTGCCTTGTTTATCCAGTGAAGCTTAATATTATCGAAGCTGCTTGACGATCCTAGATCTACGTATACCCATTCCTGACCAGAGCCTGCGCTCATCCATGCGCTCTTAAAATCGTTCGAAGGAGCCATCTTCAACTTGTTATCGTTGTTGTAGAAATCGAAATCGCCAAAAGACCAGTTTTCAGCACATGGAGCCGACAAAGTTACCTTGTAGAAATGATATTTGCCCCGATTTTTTAATTCGAATGACTGATTAATTAATCTTTCTTTTTCTGGCATCCTGAAATTGAAGGCAAATGACGGTCTGGGCGCAGTTGAATCACTGCCATATGGCCCGCTCAGAAAACCAGCAAAAGGGTTGGCAGGTTTCTTATTTGCTGATCCTTTGCCTGATACCGGTGGTGTAAAAAATCTTGCGAAAGGGTTTGGTCTTTCCTCTCCGGGGAAACCGTTGCCCCGGACTTTTCCCAACTCATCCCATTTAATTCCATCGTTGGAGCCCAGGCAGCTAAACTGCCATCCTCCCAGTTTTTTATCATTATATGTAAGACTGCCATTGAGATTTATCCTTGTAATGGCCGGTACCTCTGCTCCCTGGCTTAATTGAAGCTGAAGCCAGATGTCGGTTCCGGTAATACTCACAGTTGTAAGACTATTATGATCGAGTAACCATTCACGCTCATTTTTAGGAATAACGCCCTGGCTGGTCGAAAGTGAAACATAGTCCGGATCAGTATTTATGATTATGCCATCAGTGATCAACTGGCCAGTAAGATTATAGTCCCAACTCGAAGAATGATATACGGGTCTTAACCTGGCAATATTGCGGTATGCCAAGTTGCCGGCTACGAGTTTGGGAGAAAAGTTCTCCGACTGTTTGCCAGGATAAATGCCTATTCCTCTGGTATAATAATCAGTTTTTTGTCTGCAACCAGAGACTGAGAGAACTATGCTCAGAATTCCGAAAAAGAAAAAAAAAGCGCATTTGTTTTTCATATTCTATTTAATTTGAAATTTAGAAACCTGTAAATTGCTTAGTTAAATAAAAGCAATTTAATTTCACTCCTCATTTTGTTTGAATAAATTGCAGGAAATGAAAATTCTTTTAATTTTATTTAAAATATTAAATCCGTTTTTTCAATATATTTTAGAAATTATTATTCAGAGGTTGAAGATATGAAGAATTGTTTGATAGTTTTTGCCTTAGTTATTATCTTGTTAATTAATTTATTATCATGTCAGAATAAAGAAATGTCAGATAAAGCTCTGAAAATAAGGCCACTTAAAGATACTGTTGGATTTGCCCAATATTCATGGCAAATGGACAGCCTTATGTCAAGAATAAAAAGGCTGGGATGGGAAGCACACCCCGGATTGCCGTGGAAGTTTGCTATATGTCCACATGACGATTATACCTATGTCGGGAAATTATATCCTGAGCTGCTTCAAAATATTAAAGCTCCAAACCTGATACTGATAGGCGTCGCACATAAGGCAGCTCAACTACATATTGAAGATTCTCTCGTTTTTGACAGCTATAAGTGCTGGAAAGGCCCGTGGAAGAATATATCAGTTTCTCCGGCAAGGGAAGAGATATTTTCTCTCTTAGCCGGTAAATTTGCCATCGTGAATGATTCGCTTCAGAAGATTGAACATTCCGTAGAGGCCATGATACCGTTTCTTCAGTATTTCAATAGAAATATTTCCATTATACCGATTCTTGTGCCAACAATGAGTCCGGAAAGGATGGAAGCATGCGGTAAGGCTTTGGCTGATGCAATAAGGGCAGTTGCAAAGGGCCATAAATGGGAGTGGGGAACTGATTATGCAATTATTGTCACAACAGATGCTGTGCATTATGGCAATGAAGATTGGGGTGGAGTCGACAGGGCTTATTTTGGTTGTGATGAAAATGGAAATATCAAAGCCAGGGATCATGAGGCGGAGATAATTGACAGTTGCTTCACAGGTGAATTAAAACCTGAAAAAATAAGACTATTCAATAATTTTACATTAAAGAGTGAAAACTACAGGGATTATAAATGGACCTGGTGCGGCAGATATAGTGTTCCTGTTGCATCTTATGCTTCTTATTACTTAAATGAAAGCAAGCCGTTGTCGGGGGAGCTGGTCGGATATTCCACGAGCATTACTTCTGCACATATTCCAGTCGATGATATCGTAATGGGCAGAACTGCTATTGCCACAAATTGCCACTGGGTTGGATATGCTTCAATAGGATACAGATAATTTTAACAAATGAAAAAATCAGCATTTAAATGGCTCATTAAAGAATTCTGTCTAATTGCAGGAATTATTTATCTTCTGACAGATTGTCAGAATTCCAGGGAACAAAACCTGCAGGATGAAATCAATAAAATAGGTGCTCGTTGGGTACCTGATCGCCGCGTTGGAATTTGCAATATCAAATTGAGGTCAGGAGATAAAGGAGTAAAGATTTTAACTGGAGAGACCACAGATCTGAATGCAAAAGGGGAGGTAATCAAGACTTTAGGTAGAAAGGGTATAATATTAATTGACAGTATTTTATTTCTTCCTGATACAATCAGGAATACTAAATATTCAGGCCTGGTTACTTTAAGTGTGATTAACCTAAGACGGGAACCGGATCACGCATCTGAAATGGTGTCACAGGCTAAACTTGGTACTCCAGTTATTGTTCTTAAAAGGAATAAGTCATGGATACTGATTCAGACTCCTGATAATTATATTTCCTGGACAGAAGAATCGTCAGTAACGCTTTTAAGCAGAATAGAAATGACTAGATGGCAAAAGGCAACCAGGATAATTTACCTTGAGAACACGGGTTGGTTGTATGACAGCCCATCCAGTAAATCAGATGTAGTTGGAGATCTGGTAGGGGGAAGCATACTTGAGAAAGTCGGAGAGTTCAAGGACTATATAAATGTTGTTATGCCAGATGGTCGTAAAGGTTTTGTTGAGAAGGCAAAGGTTACGGATTTTAATGATTGGAAAAGCAAAGTATTATGTACAGAAGAAAATATCTGTAAGGTTGCCAGGACATTTTTAGGATTGCCATATTTATGGGGAGGTTCTTCGGCAAAAGGAGTGGATTGCAGCGGGTTTGTTCAGTCTGTCTATTATATGAACGGACTAATCCTGCAAAGAGATGCCTCTATGCAGGCACTTCATGGTTCTGTAGTTGATATTACTAATGGTTTTAGTATGTTGAAAAAAGGAGATCTGCTCTTTTTTGGTTCAAGAAGAAATGGAACCTCACATGTTACCCATGTAGCCATCTACATTGGAAATAAAAAGTATATCAATTCTTCCGGAAGAGTTATGATAAACAGTTTTGATTCAACGCAGACTAATTATGTCAGTTACCGGTTAAGTTCCCTTTTGTCAGCAAAACGAATAATTGGTGTTGAGAATGATATGGGAATTATTCCGGTCAGTAAACACCAATGGTACTGAAACAAAAACCTTTTGATCCGGAAGGAGTGAGGTTAGAAGAAAGGTGAAATGCAGGTAAAAAGCAGAGTATTTATATTACCATCAGATAAATGAAAAGCAGAAGGAAATTTCTTATAGATTGCGGAGCTGTTGCCGGTTTTTCATACATGTCTATAGTCCGTTCAGGATGGAGTGAAATCTCTGAATTATCGATGAAAACTGGCAGAATGACTTTACGCTTTAAGCCATATGAGCTTCATTTAAGACATGTATTTACAGTTGCTGAAGGATCCAGGAGCACTACTCCGGTAATGCTGACTGAACTGGAATATGATAATATTATTGGATTTGGTGAGGCTTCTATGCCACCATATCTTGGTGAAAATCACGAAACGGCCAGGTCCTTTCTGAGCAAAATTGATATTGCTCAGTTTGAAAGCCCTTTCCTTATGGAAGATATTCTTGCTTACGTCGATCAGCTTGCACCAGGAAATTACTCAGCCAAAGCATCTGTAGATATTGCTCTTCATGATCTTGTAGGAAAACTTATGAATCAGCCATGGTATAAAATATGGGGACTTAATCCAAAAAAAACTCCATATACTTCATTTACAATTGGTATGGATAAGCCGGATGTTATGAAAGCCAAAGTCAGGGAAGCATCGCCTTACAGGATTCTTAAAGTAAAGCTTGGTCAGGGAAATGATAAGGCGATGATTGAAGCTGTAAGAAGCGAAACAGACAAACCGATTTGCGTCGACATTAACCAGGGATGGACAGATAAAAACATGGCGCTTGAGATGGCTTACTGGCTTAAGGATAAGGGTGTAGTATTTATTGAACAGCCAATGTCTAAAACCTCCTTTGACGATACAGCCTGGCTGACACAAAACAGTCCTTTGCCAATTATAGCTGATGAAGCTTTTCAGACAATCGGCGATTTCAAAAAGGTACAGGGAGTTTACAGCGGAGTTAATATCAAACTAATGAAATGTGGCGGGCTCAGGTCAGCATTTGTAATGATAAAAATGGCAAGGTCTCTCGGCATGAAAGTAATGATAGGCTGCATGACTGAAACATCGTGTGCAGTTACAGCTGCTGCCCAGCTCTCGCCACTGGTTGATTGGGCCGACCTTGATGGAAATCTTCTGATAGATAATGATGTATTTGTGGGAGCCACCATAGATGATGGCAAAGTAATACTGCCCAATGGTCCGGGTATCGGCATAAGACAAAAAAATAAAGAAAAAAGTAAAAATTAGAAAGATGACAAAGACCAGGAAGAGAGTACTTTACGGAGTATTAGCTGTTATTGGAGCTGCAATCGCCGGAGCATGCATCTATATAAATAGTTTAATGCCAATTATTACAGGATACGCTGCAAAGAATCTTTGTTCAGACGTATTTGTTTCAGACAGGAGTCCTGCAGATGTTCTGGCAATAGATCTGAACTTTTCTTTTATTAAATATACAACGAATACCGTAAATTTTGATGAAAAGAGTGTCACCAGCCATTTTCTGTGGGGCAAGTCCAAAGCGATTTACAGGAAAGGCTTTGGAGTAACACTACTGAAAAATATACCTGAGGACAAACTTCGTCAATCAGTTTATCCTTCCGGTTGTGATCCGAAATATTCTCAGGATACAATTAAATGGCCATTAGGTGATATTATACCGAAGATAAATACTGGAATTGACACATTAAAACTAAGAGAGATTACCAAAAGGCTGATTACCGACAATGCATACAATGGAGATGCATTTGCTTTTATGGTAATTCATAAAGGAATTCCTGTTATTGAAGCCTATAAGCCCCAATTCAATCGAAAAACAAGATTTCTAAGCTGGTCAATGGCAAAAAGCTTTATAAATGCTATGGTCGGAATTCTTGTAAAGCAAGGAAAACTTGATGTCATGCAACCCGCAGGCTTTGATGAGTGGAAAGGAGATGAAAGGTATAAAATTACAATAAACAATCTGATGCAAATGCAAAGCGGTCTTAAGTGGAACGAGGATTACGGGAACCGTTCAGATGTTACGTTAATGCTTCATCGTGAGAGTGATATGAGTCATTTTGCTCTTGACAGGCCAATAGCGTATCCGGCAGGTACTCACTGGTATTATTCATCGGGAGCAACAAATATTGTCAGCTATCTGATTCGCAAGCAATTCACTAATGACTCCTCTTATTACGTTTTTGCAAATAACCAGCTTTTCAATAAGATAGGTACACCCGATGCAGTGTTTGAAGTTGATCCGTCCGGTACTAGGATTGGATCTTCATATCTTTATGCTACGGCGCGTGATTATGCCAGATTTGGATTGTTGTTTGAAAATGATGGTGTATTCAACGGAGAAAGAATCTTACCTGAAGATTGGGTAAAATACAGCACTTCAGTTGCTTCAGCAAGTAATGGCAGATATGGAGCATTCTTCTGGCTTAACCGTAGTAAAGCTTTGCCGTCGGCTCCTGAAGATATGTATGCATGTGATGGACATGATGGTCAACACATCTACATTTTGCCCACTCAGGAATTGGTGGTTGTTATTCTTGGATATTCACCGACATTTAAAGGTGGGATGGACACTGACAGATTGCTTAGGGATATTTTAACTACACTTTAGAGATAACAATTTTTATCTCGCTGCTGACTATGGCTTATTTCTTATTAAAACTTTTCAGGAAAGTTGCCTGATCAATATTTTTAAGAATTCTATTTGACATAATGTTAAAGATATCATTTTTTAACAGGGTAGGGCATCGTGATGTGAAAACAGCCAACTTGATTACGGGGCTCAAATTGATATCATCTCATTATGGAAGCTGATAATTTTTGAATAATGGTATCGTAAT
Source organism: Bacteroidales bacterium (assembly GCA_003157015.1). Lineage (GTDB taxonomy): Bacteria > Bacteroidota > Bacteroidia > Bacteroidales > VadinHA17 > LD21. The sequence continues at coordinate 4,087 of PMIJ01000044.1, read as the reverse complement.
AATAAAAATCGCTCTCTTTGGCTTTGTCTGGTTAGTATGACAATTAGTATAATAAAATGTTTAACCGGTAATGTCTTTCCCTTTATGCTACTTTGAGTTAACTTTGTATGCTTTGGTGAGATAAGGTATTAGCAAGCTGACCGGAAATTCCCTTTAAAAGCCTATAATTAATATTATGTAAAATAGAAGTATTTGAATTCAGAATCCAGAAGAATAGTTTTCTAGGACACTTCTTTCCTACTCTGGTTATTTGATATTCCTGAAACAGCATAACATTCTATCGTTACAAAAAACATTAACACAAAAAGATACCGGCTCATAACAATAACCGAGAAAGCTTTTTTCAACTTTAAAAAATAGTTTAAAACAGAATTTAAAGTGCAAGGCAAACCGGAAATGGCGCGAACATGCAGGCTGTTTGGTGGCGCGAAGATATGTGTAGCGAGAAGTGAGCTCGCCGCAGGCAAATGAACATATATAAAATAAAGAAGGTGTCCTTTTGAGACACCCTCTTTCTAAATCTACAAGATTATTTTATTTTTTGTCAATTGCATCAAGTTTAGCTTTGATAACAGTGTACTTGTCAGTCATTTTAAGTCTGTAATACAGCTCCTGAAGACTTCTCATAGCATAAACATCATCAGGTTTAAGTTCATGGGCTTTTTCCATATAAGGAAGAGCTTTTGCATAGATGGTGTTTGCCTGATCTATTGCATCGCTGTATTTTTTAACATCCACAATTTCATTTGCAGCTTTAAACATATCTGCAGCTTTATTTATGTAAGCAGCGCCAAGTCCGTACTGAGTATCATAAACTTCACCTTTCAGTTCAACTGATTTGGTAAGTTCAGGTATTGCATCATCATATTTGAACTCATTCAAATAAATTATTCCTGCTGCAAAAAACAAACTGGCATTATTCGGATCTGATTCTTTTGCTACTTTGATATATTTCAAAGCTTCATCGTTTTTACTGCTTTTTATATAAAGATCAATTAACTGTAATGTAACATTTTTGTCATTTGGGAATTTAGCATTAAGGCCGGTCAGAACTGATTCTGCCTTTGCTGTATCATGTAATGCAAGATATGCTTCAGACATATTGAAATATGGTGTAATTCCCATGTATTTCATATCAGCACATTTCTGGAAATAAGTTACTGCTTCATTAAATTTACCTGAATTAACAGCTGCAAGACCGGCATTATAATACATTCCGGTATCAACTGCTCCTACATAAACATCACTTTCAGTTAATTTAATTTGTGACTGAAACGATTGAAGTGCCCCTGCATAATCTTTAGCCTCAAACCGGCTACTTCCCTGATTATAAAAATTAACAGCCAGTGAATTATAAACTGTGCCTGTAAGCATTTTCTTTTTCACTGTTCCCTTTGGATCCAGCTGCATAGCTTTCTCATATGAAGCATACGCTTCTGTAAGAGGATCAGCATAAAGAGCTTTGTACTTAGGGTTTTCAGATTTAAAAGATGCCTGGCAGAGCTGGCCTTTAGCAAAATACGTGTTGAACCAGTCTTTTGATTTTTCATCAAGAAGAGCCTGATCAATATTCTCTTTTGCCTTGTCAAGAATGCCCTGATCAATATAATTCAAAGCACTTGTTACTTTGCCCTTCTGAGGCATAGCTACATAAGAAACCCCAATGGCTGCTATCAGCAATAAAAACTTTTTCATGATTATAATTTTAATATTAGTTGTCCTTAAAAATTTCCCAAATTTATAACTTTACTTATTAAACATCAAATTCTTTGTCATTTTCCTCTGCTATTATATTATTTTCTTCAGAACTTATCTTCTCCGGGTCCTCTTCTTCCTCACTAACCAATACACAGGCCACTGATGCTATAATGTCATTTTCTTTCAGATTAATCAATCTAACTCCCTGTGTCGCTCTGCCCATTACTCTTAAAGCCGATACCGGACTTCTAAGAATATTTCCAAATTGGGTAATGATCATAAGATCGTGATTATCAGTTACATCCTTTAATGCAATAAGGTTTCCTGTTTTTTCGGTAATGTTAATTGTCTTTACTCCTTTTCCGCCTCTGTTCGTGATACGGTAACCATCTATATCAGATCTCTTGCCATATCCTTTTTCAGAAACAACCATAATATCTTTTTCTTTGTTTTCAACAGTTATCATGCCGATTACAAAATCATTCTTTTCACTTGCCAGTTTTATTCCTCTCACTCCTGAGGCTGTGCGTCCCATAGGTCTTACTGATGCTTCAGGAAACCTGATGGCACGCCCTGATTTTACTGCCAGCATTATGTGATGCTGCCCGTTAGTCATTCTTGCTTCAAGAAGTTCATCTCCCTCTCTAACTGTAATTGCGTTAACTCCGTTGAGTCTGGGCCGTGAATATGCTTCAAGTGATGTTTTCTTTATAATACCTTTTGTGGTACAGAGAACGATGAAATTGTTATTTATATACTCTTCATCGTTCAGATTTTTAACATTTATAAAAGCTCTGACATTATCATCCGGTTCAATATTAATCAGGTTTTGCATAGCTCTTCCTTTTGAAGTTCTTGATCCTTCAGGAATGGCATAAACCTTCAGCCAGTAGCATTTCCCGTTTCTCGTAAAAAAGAGCATAGTATTATGCATCGTGGCAATATAAAGATGCTCGATGAAATCCTCATCCCTGGTTGCGCCACCTTTGGCGCCGGTTCCTCCTCGATTTTGCCTTCGGAAATCAGTTAATGGCGTTCTTTTAATATAGCCCATATGAGATATTGTTATAACCATCTCATCGTCGGCATAAAAATCTTCCGGATTAAACTCCTCAGCATTCGGAATTATTAAAGTACGCCTCTTATCGCCATATTTATCCTTTATCTCCAGAAGCTCATCTTTTATAATTTTCATTTGAAGATCAATACTTGCAAGAACGCTTTTCAGGTATTCAATCAGTTCCATGATTTCCTTGTATTCTGCTCTCAGTTTTTCCTGTTCAAGTCCGGTTAACTGGCGCAAACGCATCTCCACAATAGCTCTTGATTGTATCTCTGTAAGTCCAAAACGCTCTATAAGATTTTCCCTGGCGATATCGGGGGTCTGGGATGCCCTGATAATTGCGATTACCTCATCAATATGATCACTTGCGATGATAAGTCCTTCAAGTATATGCGCTCTTTTTTCTGCCTGATCGAGATCAAATTTAGTTCGTCTGATGACTATTTCATGCCGATGCTTGACGAAATAATGAATCAGATCTTTCGTATTCAGTGTTTTCGGACGGCCTTTTACTAGTGCTATGTTATTAACGCTGAAGGATGTCTGAAGGGCCGAAAACTTATACAGGTTATTCAGGACAACGTTTGCACTTGAATCTTTCTTAAGAATAATCACAACCCGCATTCCATTGCGATCTGATTCATCATTGATATATGAAATTCCCTCCAGCTTTTTCTCATTAATAAGATCTGCAATCTTACGGATCATCTCGGCCTTGTTGACCATATAGGGAATCTCGCTGATTATGATGCATTCCCTCCCTGAATGAGTTAATTCTATCTCAGTCTTTCCCCTAACCACTATCCTGCCCCGGCCTGTCTCCAGTGCATCTCTTATTCCCTGTTCCCCATATATAATACCGCCTGTTGGGAAATCCGGCCCTTTAATAAAATGTAAAATTTCTTCCGGAGTAATGTCATTATTATCTATATAGGCAATAGTTGCATCAATTACTTCAGAAAGGTTATGAGGCGGCATATTGGTCGCCATTCCGACAGCGATACCTGAAGCGCCATTCACAAGAAGATTGGGTATCCTGGTTGGCAGAACAGATGGTTCAGTCAGGGAATCATCAAAGTTTGGCTGAAAATCTACCGTATCCTTTTCGATATCAGCCAGAGTCTCTTCAGCAATTTTTTTGAGTCTTGCTTCAGTGTATCGCATTGCAGCAGGACTATCGCCATCCACAGAGCCAAAGTTGCCCTGTCCGTCGACCAGGGGATATCTTAAGGACCATTCCTGGGCCATCCTAACCATTGCCTCATATACCGAAGAATCACCATGCGGATGAAATTTTCCCAACACCTCTCCCACTATTCTTGCTGA
>PMIJ01000164.1 GCA_003157015.1 Bacteroidales bacterium | reverse complement strand
ATGCCGGGCGCACTAAAAAGAGGCGAACCTGTTTTGGATCGCCTCAGTAAAGGAAGTCATTAAAGTATTAAATTCCGAACTTGTATCCCAGTGTAAGGGTAAACATGTTTTTCATCGTATTCAAATTTGCGACTGCAGGATCAACACCTGCATTCACAGGGTATAAGAAATAATTCTGGGAATATTTGTAATTTGTATAGGCAAAGTCAATTGAAATATTCTGTACTCTTATTCCGGCACCGCAGGATAGAGTATTATATTCGAGATTTGCGTTATCCTGACCTGATTTAAACGGTTTACCATAAAAGCCATATCCTGCCCGCAGGTAAACATTGCTTAGCCTGAACTCTGCTCCAAAACGAATATTGTTGGTAGCTTTCAGACTATTCTTTATTTCCAGATTTTTTGCACTAAAATCGTATCCGTCACCTGTCTCGGAGAATCTGGCAGTGCTATAGTCAACATATTCATAATCAGCACTTAAAAGAGCAAACTTTTTTATCTGTACCGCTACTCCGGTCAATACATGGAAAGGAGTGGCAAGTGCGTAACTATACCTTGAAGGAGTGTTGGAAGACTCATACTGGGCGCCATCGGTAAAGTGTGAGGTTATATCGTTGTAGTAATATTCATTGATCTTGTACCAGGTCGGGGAATGGAAAGCCAGACCTATCCTTACGGCATCCACGGGTTTATAAATGGCACCAAGTTTAATTGTATATCCCGTTCCTTTGTCTTCATAATGATCAGTGTAGGTAAAGCTCTGGAATTGAGAGGGTAGAGTAATATCAGTTGATTCGAGTTGCTCATAATCACTTGTATATCTTAGCACAGTGATACCAAAAGTTGCGCCAAGAAAAAGTTTATTTGAGTAATTACTGCCAATGGAGAAAGCATGTTCTCCAATATAGCCCTCATTCGTAACGAGACGTTTTTCAGTCTGACCATATGTAGATGCAGGACTATCTCCATAGTTAGAAAAAACAGTACCATATGATTTACCACCCGATCCGGTAATTGTATCCATTATCCAGGTGTCGAAGGCAATGCCTTCAGGACCCTGAAGATTCTGGTAAAATGTTCCTCCACCCTTATTTCCCAGCGCAGCCCAATAATCTGCCATTGAACTTGTATTGCTAACACCCTGAATTACTATACTTTGGCTCAGATTATCTGTTTTATTGAATGAATATCCAAGGTTTAGGGTAATTAGTCCGGTTTCTTTGTTGTTAGCCACTAAATTAGCTACAATTCCGATCTGGCCCAGATTAAAATTAGAGAGATTCCCCGAAGTAGAAACGCCATTATAACCCGCGGTTGTTTTGATCTGAAACAGTTGTGGTGTAACTGTTAGTTCAGATGATCTGAATACTCCCAGTCCTGCCGGGTTTTGAGAAAGGCAGGAGATATCGCCTCCTAATGCGGTGAAAGCGCCCCCCATTGCTGTGGACCTGGCAGTTCCTCCATAGAAGATCTGTGAATACCTTAATGCATCATCTATATTCTGGGCAGCAGCTCCGGTGATTACCGACAAAACCACGAATATTAATAAACTTATTCTTTTCATGAGATTTCTGTTTTTTATAAGACTTACCCTGCACTCTTTATTTAGAATGAACTTTTTCTTTACTATTTAACTGTTTCAATTACCTGCGACCAGAAGATGAACCTCCGCCACCTGATGAAGAGCTTGATGAAGAACCTGATGAAGATCCTGAGGAAGATCCTGAAGAATAAGAACCTCTTGATACAGATCCCGAAGAAGACCCGCTGCTATAAGATGAAGAAGAACGGCTGCTTGATGAAGAACCTCCATATGAACCGGATGAATAGCTTCCTCTTGATGGAAGAGAATAGCTTCCCGAACTTCTGTATGAACCTGATCTGCTCTGACCGGCCGGAACATAATACCCGGAAGATGATCCGCTTCTTCTTTGTACAGCATTCCCCGAAGAATTGCTTCTTGCATTATTGTATGTATTCTGATAAGAACCCTGCCTTACAGTACCAGAATTATTGTATACCCTGCTGCTATTTGTCGTTGTGCTGTTCCTGTTGACGCTGGTACTTACGCCTGTTGACACTCTGCTGTTGTTATACGAAGGCCTGGTGCTCATCCTCGGATTATTGTAGCTAGGTGTATATGATCGATTCACACTATTATATGCCGGTTTTGCATTTGCAGGGGTTCTCTGAACAGTACTTGCATCTCTTCTTGTCTGATTCTGAACGGCATTTCTGTTTACCTGACTGACAGCCTGTTGCGAATTAACAGTAGAAGAAACTGTTCTCCTCTGAGAACCTGCATTTGTCTGAGGCCCGGAGGTTGCAGATACGATATTGGAGTATCTTCTTCCTGAACCGATACCACCTATAGTACTATTCCAGCTTGATGAAAGATTACTTGGCCTTTCCTGTCTTCCATAAGGCGTTTTGCCTTCGCGGAAAGAATATCCTGAATAAAACCCATTGCCAAAGCCCATATAACTGCCGCCATAATAACCACCGTAATAACCGTAATAGTTCCAAGGGTATCCGCCATAATAACCTCCATATAAATCTCCATAACCATAATTGGGGAAACCTCCGTAACCGTAACCATATCCATAACTGGAGAAAGGATACATATCAAAATAAAAAGGGTCTCTCCAGTAAGGATCCATATAGTTTCCGTAAAACATTCTTAACCTGTTTGAGTACGGGTAATCAGAGTAGTAATCATATCCCTCGTTATTGTTATAATTATTATTCGTAACCTGATTTTCATAATCAACGGCATCTGAATACTGGTCAGATACAAGGGTATCGGCTGCGTATTTATTATCAAAATAGTTTTTGTTCTGTACATTACCTTCTGTAATCTTCTCATTTACAGGAGGGTTGTTTGTTACAACCGGCTTATCTGAAGGCAAATAATAAAGATCATCGTACTCTCCACCTGTGTAAAGAGCTGAGGTACAGGACCCAAGTGCAAGAGTAAAAAGTCCAAGAACAAATATTTGAGATAAAGTTTTCATTTTAAATTCCCCCTATTGTTTTCAAAGTAACACGCAAATATTGTACCAAAGAAACAAATTTAATTAACTAACTGTGCAATTTAATAAATATATTACCTTTTCTTAAAAAAATAAGGACATGTCCTCCATGTCCCTGATTGATTTACCTTCTGCCCGATGATCTTCCACTGGAAGAGCCATGAGACCTGGATCCTCCATGTGATGAGCTGCTTCCTGAACCTGAATGCATTGACCTTGACGATGAAGAATGCACTTGAGAAACGCTCATAGATCTGTTAGAAGAAGAACCTGTACGGCCAGTACTGGCTATTCCTGCAAAATGATTGCCTGCACCCGTATTTGAGCGTACAGACCTCCCATTGAAAGTTGCAGCATTAATTCTATTGCCTGAACCGCCGTTATTCAATCCGGCATAAATATTTCTTCCTGTTCCGCCGGAATATAGTCCGCTATTTGTACGTACAGGTCTCCCATTGGAAGTGACAGTATTAATTCTATTGCCTGAACGGTCGTTATTCAAACCGGCATAAATATTTCTTCCACTTCCACTGGTATTTAGTCGGTTATTTGACCTGACAGCCGGCCGGCTATTACCAGCTGCATTCCGTGAATAGTTCTCAGACTGGACTCCCCTTCTCGACACATTATTACTTTGAATAGTAGCTTGGGAGCTGTTTACAGGGTTTCTTCGCGATGTGTTATACGTATTTCTATAAGAATTATTTCCGTGAGAATAGTTATTTGCATAATAACCAGATCTGTAATTATAGAAATCATGATTATGGTAATAGTTATATCCACGCCATCCGGGCCAGAAGTTAAAGTTGAACATAAAAGGCGAATACCAGCTATTATAATAAAAAGGATCATAACCCCAGTAATTGTCGTATCCATAATAAGGTTCATATCCGTAAGAAGGATCATATCCATAATTGTCACCTAAACCAAAACCAAAATTAAATAGCGGGAAATTCAGTGAAAATCCCAAACCGAAACCTCTGCCGGCGAAAAAGTTCAATCCCAGGGAAAATGGGCGTCGGTTGTACAAATAAGGATCTGTAAAGACCGGAGAGTAATAATCGAATGTACCATAAGGCCTGTGAAACCTGTTTATCCTTGAGGTAAAAGAATAATCATCGTCATCATAGTAATTATTTACAACAAGTCTGGCATTGTCATTATCGTTGTACCTCGGATTATACGTTTGGGCTTTTAAATTTGATGAGGAAAGCAGCAACATTAATAAAATTCCCATATAGTATTTTGCTTTCATTGTGAACCTCACTTTCTTTTTTGAGTGATAACTGATCTTTTTATTTATTTTTACGAAATCTATTTCTTTAATATTAATTGAAACAAATACCATACCAAAAAATGGCGAAGTTTTTAACAAACAGGGACGAAAATTATTCACAATGGTATAACGATCTGGTTATCAAGGCTGATCTGGCAGAAAATTCTGCTGTTCGCGGATGCATGGTAATTAAACCCTATGGTTACGCAATCTGGGAAAAGATACAAGCTGAACTCGACAGGCTATTTAAAGCTACAGGTCATGTCAATGCATACTTTCCTCTATTCATTCCAAAATCATTCTTCAGTAAAGAGGCAGCACATGTGAAAGGATTCGCAAAAGAGTGTGCAGTTGTAACTCATTACCGTCTTAAAAATGATGAAAACGGTGGAGGAATTATTGTTGATCCAACTGCAAAACTTGAAGAAGAACTGATAATCCGGCCTACTTCTGAGACAATTATATGGCATTCATATAAAAACTGGATCCATTCCTATCGTGATCTGCCCATTCTTATAAATCAATGGGCAAATGTGGTAAGATGGGAAATGAGAACCAGGTTATTTCTTCGAACCGCTGAATTTCTCTGGCAGGAAGGACATACTGCGCATGCAACACGTGAGGAAGCTATAGAGGAGACTGAAAAGATGATCAATGTATATGCGGGTTTTGCAGAGAATTCAATGGCACTCCCGGTAATAAAAGGATATAAAAGTGAAAATGAGCGTTTTGCAGGAGCTCTTGATACTTATGCAATTGAAGCTCTAATGCAGGATGGAAAAGCTTTACAGGCAGGTACCAGCCATTTTCTGGGACAAAATTTCGCTAAAGCTTTTGATGTTCAGTTTACCGATAAATCGGGAAAGCTTGATTATGTCTGGGCGACTTCGTGGGGCGTATCAACCAGGCTTATGGGAGCCATAATTATGGGGCACGCCGATAATAATGGACTTGTGCTGCCTCCGAAACTTGCTCCCATACAGGTTGTAATTATACCTATATATAAAAATGTTGAGCAAATAGGAGCGTTATCAGAAGCTGCAGTCAAAATAAAAGCTGGATTAGAGTCTTTGGGTATATCAGTTAAATATGATGACAGGGATAATAATAAACCGGGATGGAAATTTGCCGAGTATGAATTGAAGGGTGTTCCTGTCCGTCTGGCTATCGGCCCCCGTGACCTTGAAAACAACACAATCGAAGTTGCACGCAGGGACAACCTTACCAAGGAGACAATTCCAATTGATAAAGTATATGAGCTGATTCCAAAACTTCTTGATGACATTCAGGCGAATATTTATAATAAGGCTTTGAACTTCAGAAAAGAAAATACTTTTTATATTGATAAATGGGAGGATTTTCTAAAAGTACTCGATAATCAGGGTGGTTTTATAATGGCTCACTGGGATGGTACGGCTGAGACTGAAGAAAAAATCAAAGAAGAGACAAAAGCCACTATCAGATGTATCCCTTTTGACAGTCCTGATGAACCTGGCAAATGCATCTATTCGGGAAAACCGTCTGTCAGAAGGGTTCTTTTTGCACGATCCTATTAATTAAATTCTTACTTTAGAGGCCAATATTTCACTAAAATTTACGTTTATTATGACTGATCAGAATGATAAGAAAGTGGCTATAATAGGAACACTTAAAGAAAAATCCCTACTGAAACAAAAAGTGTTCGATAATACTCTGGAGTCGTTTTGTATAATTAAAGATGTTCTTAAAAACTTGTCAAAAGAGGTAAATATCAGTTTAGGCGGTATAGATTCGAGAATAAGGCTGGAATATACTGACCGCAGCAATTTTGATGCTCAGATTAAGGTTGCTGGAGATATATTGCTTTTCAGCATGCATTCCAACATTTTTCAATTCGACAGAGAGCACCCGGCCTGGAAAACATCATACATTCAGAAAAATAAGTACAACGCGTATTCAGGTATAATTAATATCTACAATTTTCTTAGCGACTCGTTCAAATATTCCCGTTTAGATGACCTGGGATACCTTATAGGCAGGATCTTCATCAATCATGAAAAACAATATTTTGTTGAGGGGAAAAGGCAGATGGGAATGTTGTTTACAAATTATGGAAGTGAAGAGATCAGCAAGCAATCATTACAACTTATTATTTCTACTGCCATTCAATATGCACTTGAGTTCGACCTGTTGGTGCCACCCTACGACGCAGTAAAAATTGCCACTGTGGGCCAGGCTGAAGCAAAAATCCAGCACTCAAGGGTAATAACAGGAAAACGGCTTGGTTTTCAGTTTAATTCTGATGATGTCCTGATTAGCAATCCTCAAGAAACCTGATGTGCAAAATTCAAAGAAAATACATGAGATGGTTCGGGAGGTGGAATTTTTTGACCATTCTGTTGTATTGTAACATTGCATATTCTCAAAATTATTTAGAAAAAGATACTGTAGATAAGATTACCCCGGTTATTATTAAAGGTGTCAGGGATAATATTTCACTCTATTCAATAAAATCAACGTTAAGCGTTCCCTATTCACAGGTACCTAACCCTGATTCTGTCAAAGATAAAAATCATATGTTCTTTGATACCCTGAAAGTAAAAGCTTCAAAAAATCAGATCACCAAAAGACTTTATGATTTTATTGTTGTTCGTCGGGACACAGTTTATAAAAAACATTTTGCAGGAACAAGTGATGTCAGTTATGTCGAATATTCAGGGAAAAAGATCAGGAAAATTGTAATCCAAAGACTTAATGTTTTCGGAGCCGATATTTACAATCCCTCCTCGGAAAATCCGAAAAAGATTGAAAACCTTTTAAATAAGACTCACTTCAACACTAATGAGAATATTATAAGGAAAAACCTACTTTTTTCGGAGGGAGATAAAATATCTCCGCTTGTTCTCAGCGATAATGAACGTATTTTACGGCAACTTCCTTTCATAGATGATGCAAGGATTGTTGTTGTTCCGGTGTCTGATGATGAAGCCGACATTGTGGTCTATACCAAAGATGTATATTCTCTTGGCGGGTCATATACATATAAAGGTCTTAATAACGGCGCTGTTTCAATATTTGATAAAAATATCTTTGGAATGGGTCACGAACTTGGAATCGATATCCCATATGATAGCAAGACTGATGATTCTCCAGGATTTGGAGTACACTATATAGCTGATAACATTGCAAAATCATTTGTCAACCTTAATGTATATTATATGAACGGCCTGGGACTAAAAACCTATGGCTTCGACTTAATTCGAAAACTTGTCAGCTCTGCAACAAAGTATGCCGGAGGAATCTCAGTAAAACAGATGTATACTTCTGAAGATCTCGATACCATGCCAGTTCCTGCCCCCCTGAAATACAACCTGCAGGATTACTGGCTTTCCAGGTCTTTTCTGATTAATAAGGAATCTGTATCAAGAATCATAATTGGTGCACGCTATACTAATAATAATGTTTTTGAACGTCCTCTGATTACTCCGGAATCCTATTATAGTCTCCAGAGATACAAAATTTTCCTGGGATCAGCCGCACTGTCAATCCAGAAATACACCAAAACCAACCTTATATATAGTTATGGCCGCACCGAAGATATTCCATATGGCGCTCTATTCAAATTCACTGCAGGAAGAGAATTTAATGAATTTAAGGTCAGAACTTATGCAGGCGGTGAAGCATCATTTAGCAAATCGAGTAAAGCTCTTGGATACTTTTATGCATATGGGGGATTATCGACTTATATTAATCAGAATAAAACGGAACAGGGACTTTTGTCTTTCGGGATGAATTATTTTTCAAACCTAGCCGATATTGGCAACTGCAAGATCAGGAATTTTGTATATTTTCAATATGTCAGAGGTTTTGGCAGATATTCAAATGAATTTCTGAATTTTATTCCTGTTAATGGATTCTCCGGATTTAAAAGTGATACTGTCAAGGGAACGCAGAGATTAACTGTAAGCCTCGAATCAGTTCTTTTCAGCCCGGTCAATCTGTATGGATTCAGATTTGCATTTTTCGGATTCTCTGATTTTGGATTCCTTTCAGGTACCAATGAAGTTATAGGCAGGGGTTACTCTCTGTCAAGCATTGGTCTTGGCATCAGGATCAGGAATGAAAACATGGTATTCAATACTCTTCAGATCAGGATCGGCTATTTTCCTAATCTTCCTGTATATTCAACGTTTAACCCTGTTATTGTGTCAGGGGAACAATTATTGATGCCTCCTAATTTTGAACCCGGACCTCCGGCTGTTATACCATACAGGTAATGAACAAAACATAGATTGGATTGTATCCTTCATAGATAATATTTATTAATTCTAAATTAAATTATTAAAAAAATGGCTGTCTTAGTTGGAAAAAAAGCGCCTCTATTTTCTGCACCCGCAGTGATAAATGGCAGTGAAATTGTCGAAGGATTCTCTCTCGAGCAATACCTTGGGAAAAAATATGTTATTTTCTTCTTTTACCCTGCTGATTTTACTTTTGTATGCCCGACGGAGCTTCTTGCTTTTCAGGATAAGTTAAAGGAATTTGAAACGAGGAATGTTGCTGTTGTTGCCTGTTCTGTTGATTCAAAATTCTCGCACTGGAAATGGCTTCAGACTGAATTAAACCAGGGCGGAATAAAGGGTGTTAAGTACCCTGTCGTATCGGACCTCTCAAAAACAATTTCAGAAAACTTTGATGTTCTGGCAGGCGAATATGATTATTCAGAAGAGGGAGATGTTGCTTTCAACGGATCACCTATGGCTTACAGAGGATTATTTCTGATAGACAAAAAAGGAATGGTAAGACATCAGATTGTTAATGATATGCCTTTGGGCCGAAGTGTATCTGAAACGCTCAGGATGGTGGATGCATTGCAGTTTTTTGAGGAACACGGGGAAGTCTGCCCGGCTGACTGGCACAAGGGCGACAAAGCCAT
>PMIJ01000231.1 GCA_003157015.1 Bacteroidales bacterium | reverse complement strand
CGCTGCCACTTGTTGGACTTACCGTCAACCAGGCTGCATCATCAGAAACTGTCCAGCTGGTATTTGAACTGACATTGAAGGTTATGCTTCCTGCATCTGACCCTACATCCTGATTACCTGGAGAAACAGATAATGTTGAGCCTGTACCATTTTGAGTTACAGTTACGACAACAGGACTGACTCCGGATGCGGAAAACGTTACATTTGCACTTCTTTCAATGGTTGAAGTGTTGGCACTGGTCGTTGTGACTGTTAAAGATGCGTTCCCTGATCCACCTGCATATTCAACATTGAGCCATGTTGCATCTTTTGTTATTGTCCAGTTTGTGTTTGAGACAAGATTTAAGTTCCATGTTGCCCCTGATATAGATGCTAACGTTACACTTTGAGGTGTCACAGACAGTGTTGGACCTGAACCATATTGTTGTACTGTCACAGTAACAGAATAGAATCCGGATGCAGAAAACGTAACTGCCGCAAGTCTTATACCAGAAGTATTGGCACTGGTTGTTGTGAATGTTACTGTCCCATTTCCTGTACCTGATCCTGATGATAAAATTAGCCAGTCAGCATCCGTTGTTACTCCCCAGGTTGTATTTGAGGCAACATTAAAGTTCCCAGTTGCCCCTGATGTAGATGCTAACGTTACATTTTGAGGTGTAACAGATAGTGTTGATCCTGTACCATTTTGAGTTACAGTAACAGTAACAGAACTAACACCAGGTGCGGAAAACGTCAAATTTGCACTTCTTGGAATGGCAGAAGAGTTGGCACTTATTGTTGTGACTGTTACAGGTCCGTTCCCTAATCCACTTGAAGGTGTTACCGTGATCCACGTTGCATCATCAGTTACACTCCAACTTGTACTGGAGGTAATTGCTATGCTACCTATATTTCCTGAACCTGAGTCTACTAGCAAACTTGTTGAGGAAACTGATAAAGTTGGTGTTGCTGACGATTGAGTTACTATCACCATAACAGAACTGACTCCGGATGCAGAAAACGTCACACCTGCACTTCTGTCATTGGTTAAAAGGTTGGCACTGGTTGTCATAATTTTTAATGTTCCATTCCCTATACCAGATGCTGATGATAAAATTAGCCAGTCAGCATCCGTTGTTACTGTCCAGTTTGTGTTTGAAGTTACATCACACTTCTCTGTTGCTCCTGATAATGAAGCTACTGTTATATACGGAGGTGTGACAATTAATGTTGGATCTTTAACACAGCGAACAGACATTCCAACTTGCATTGGATCGCCTGCATAAGACAAGGAGTTATAATTGTAACCAAGGCTTGTAACATAGCAAGATGTTGTTGTATTAGGTACAGTAGTTGAGGTTAAAAAATATCCATATGATCCAACTGGGTATGTTTGTATACCATTTGAATTGAATACACCATCAATATTACGCCAGCCACCCGGAAGACCAGTAAAACCAGATTCGTTTGTTGCACCAGAATTTGGACTTTGCCAGTAGTCGGTTCCTGTTTCTTTCATTTTACCTCCAGCAATACTATTACCTCCGAGATAATTCACTAAAGTCGAATAGTCATCATATGTTGACACATGCCAATCTACAGGGCATAATTTGCCAGTATTCACAGCGTACCAATTATACAATGCTCCATACCTGTTTTTATATGTTGAAGCATCATTATTATACCAACAATAGGCATCTGAGACTAAATTACTCCAAGTAGTATTATCAGTAATTACAGGAATAATGGTGCCATCATTATATTTTGTGGTTTTAAGGTTTTCAGCCATCCAGGTTTGCGTTCCAATAATTACGGTATTATAAACATTTTCATCATTATCAATAGTTTTAGGCGATATGCCAATAATTGCTGATTGACCATATGCGTAAGGGATAGTAGGAGGTGTAAGATCATCCAAATAAAAATAACCATTGTTGTTCTCTCCATTACCCAAATTAAAATGAAAGTAATCTGTATTTTGATATCCATCACATACAAAAGCATGGCCACTACCACTTCCATTACCACCTTCATAATAAATTGGCCTATTATTATTCAATTCGTTTCTCAGAATATTTTCCCAATCACTGGCAGAATATTCGTTTTTACCAATAAGTTGCATATTTGAAGGATAATTAAAATAATTTCTAAATTCATATAATGATATACCTGCTCCAGAAGTATAAGGACCATAATTCATTTGAACAGCAACTCCACAGTGGTAGATAATTTCTGATACAGCATTTATTTCTTCACTGGTACTCAATGACGAAAGACTATTAGGCATATGAGACCAATCATAAGTAGTCCTTCCGACATTTGGTATCCATCCATAATTGGAGTTAGCATACCCAGGTATGGGATTATTTGCTGTAGGATAATTCCAATATTTCATTATCTGAGCCATAGCGATTGCAACACAGCCTGCCACAGCGTGATTACAATTATAAGGATAAATGAAATTTGCAGGACAAAGACTATTGTAAAAACAACCCTGACCCCAGGTTGTTGTAAGTAATGGTGCAACTTCAGTGATTTGTTCATTACTTTTTAATTCAATCGTATTGGAATACTTTTTCCATCCGTCACTGATCTTCAAATTAGGTGTTAAAGCATTTTGGATGACATAAATAATTTGTTCTTTATAGTGATTCATCCATTCTTTAAAAGCAGGTGGTTGGTCATTTTCAGAAAATTCTCCTGAAAAAGAATACCCTAAAATAGCAGGGACTCTTTGATCAGCAGAGACAATAACAAAACCATATTTATCCTCAGAATTAATCTTGTCCCTAACATTAAATATATAATATAGTGGTAAGGTTTGATTGCTTTTTTTTAAATTATTTTGATTACTTAAATTTCCGTTTTCCTTATGGGCTAAAAACAATTCAAGATTTTGAAATGAAAGACTTTTTTTACTCAGCTGACTACTCTGGGATAATCTGGATGAATAAAAATTTGTTGCCACTAATTTTGCTTGAATTGTGTCGACTGATTGTGCAAATAATACATTACAGGCAAATGCATTAACTAAATAAGCTATTATAATAAATGCTTTAAATTTAGTGATTGATTTCACAGGGTTATTTATATTGATTTCTTAAAAATCTATTTATTCTTTCCATATAATTTTCTTCCTTCCTTTTGCCTGCTGTCAATATTTTTAGGCTCATATGTACCTTAGTTACATTTTGTCATTATCTCCAATTACATCGCAAGCTAATATTCCACTTCTATGAAGTAAAATTGTATGCCCATCAATTGTCTCGTTGTATGGAGCATATATATTTCCTTTGGCCCTTAAAGTTATCAACAAACTCCGTTACTCAGCTATCATGCTTGTTGTCTTTCTGGCAGTAGCTGATGAAGATGTCATAATTATATCCTTCAATAATGCTTGACATCTGAGGCCTATTTATTTCATTATCAAAATTAAACTATAATAAAGCTAATAGCAATTTTATTTAACTGAGTGGGGATGGCTATAACTTTGACATAACTGATCGGATTAAAATTAACCACCGATTGACGGAGTTGAAAAAAATGCAACATGACTCGATGACCACCTTTGGCCGGAGCAAACTGACCATCGAATGCGGAATTAAGTGTTTATTGTATTGTATGTTTAATGTTATACAATTAACTATTAAAGATTATTATGGATTAATAAGAAATGACTTTGTTAATTTATATTCTCTCTTCTGATTATCCAAATCTGTTTTAATGTCAAGATCTGCTCTAAATATCTCATAACCAATTATGTTATTGTCTTGATAACTATATTGATAATAATCTTCAGTTGCTCCCCAACTTCTAATTTCCTCAATTTTATTGATTTTAATGGATGAACCCATTTCTATATTATACGTATACTTTATTTTAAGTTTATTCGCATCAAAGTTTAGTTAATACAATAATATTTTTAGATTATTATCATATTGAGTGCAGAAACCGGACACATTGATCCCCTTTGCCCGGACAAGATACCCTAAACCTACATTGCTAAACAACAAATAATTGACTTTGTCTTTTGTTGGTCAATTTTATCCGGTAACATATAGTCAGAGGAGCTTGCATTTCCATGTAAAGATTCTGGAAGTCTCAATATTACTGAGACTTAACAATTTGTTAATAAATAATATTTAGTTTTTTTAAACATTCCATAAACTGTTTAACAATCCTATATATATTTATAGCGCAATACAAATTTCCTGAACCAAAAAACACACTTATGAAAAAGACAATTTCTTTATTAGCATTGCTGATGCTATTCTCTATTGAGATCCAAGCACAAGTTACAAATGTTCTAAATAATTTTTATACTGTTTGGGTTAAACCAGCGATCCCTATTATTGGGGGTCTTGTGTTAATTGTTGGAGCATTAGCTAACATGGGCAAGGTACTTGGAGAATCACGGGATTATAAAGGTTTTATTACGGGCATAGTGCTTTATCTGGCAGTATACTTTTGCCTTGTGGGTATCGTAGCCTTTATCATGGCAGGTTGATGAAATCTTATAGAGTTTACAAAAATGTTAACAAGCAACCGTATATCCTGGGACTTAGGTTGCCCTTGTTTTACCTTTTTATTCTACTGTTAATCATAGTTATTTTCCTGCTTTCAACGGGGATAACTATTTTCAAACTTGCATTTTATACTGTCTTTTTAATTGCTGGCTACTTTGGCCTAAATAAATTAAATTCTGGTGCCTTTTTAAGCTCAATCTCAAATGAACGGTTTCCAAATACCATC
Source organism: Bacteroidales bacterium (assembly GCA_003157015.1). Lineage (GTDB taxonomy): Bacteria > Bacteroidota > Bacteroidia > Bacteroidales > VadinHA17 > LD21. The sequence continues at coordinate 890 of PMIJ01000231.1, read as the reverse complement.
ATAAACGATAATTATAAATAGGGTATGGAAATAAACCTGAGTGATACCCCTTCGGTCCTGTTTCGTGATGGACACCGGTGTTATACAAATAACGGGTCCGTTATTTTTGGTTTTCATGTTCACTTAAGAGAAATATATTCAAACTCTGAAAAAGATTTTGATACTATTCATGATATCTGGTATAACGCCCTTAGAGATTTCGAGGAAGGAACCNNATGCCTTCAAGAACGTTCCTCCAGAGAGCAACGAAAAAGCATTTTCAGGGGAGAGAGTATAATGACCATCATTCTTTCATTTTCTTTATTTTTAACGAGAGCGGGATCACAATAAACGAAGGATTTAAGAACCCGTTTAAAAAGCCCATTAAAACTGCCGAGTACCTTAAAGAGTACGAGAGGCAAAAGAAATTTGAAATAACCGTTGAGCGATGCTTTGATTATATAAATAACTCTCGTTATTTAAAACTGGAGCCTGTTACCGGGGACGTTTATAAATACCTGGAGTTTGGCTATTTTAACTCTTTCTACGAGGACCGGTACACCGAGATAGATGTAGATAAAATGAAGGTAGGCAATAAGTTCATAGGTCTTTTTGCCGTAAACCAGTTTAAACAGCTGGGGGAATCTGTTAAAACATGTTCGTTTGATCAAAAAATGAGCGCCGGAGATTTTGTATATCATACCGGCTTTGCGGATAACCTTGGTTTAAACCTTCCCTTTGATCATATATATAACCAGATTATCTTTTTGCGAAACCATAAGCAGGAGAAAGGGAGGCTTGAAGATCAAAGAACTTTATTATACGGGGCAAGAAAATTCAAAAAGGAATATGAAACGGATGCGAACATGCTGGGTGATTTCCTGGATACAATTACCAAGGATGAAAAAATT
>PMIJ01000197.1 GCA_003157015.1 Bacteroidales bacterium | reverse complement strand
TTGTAAGGAATGTGCCTGTGGCCTCGTATCCTTTTTGAGAAAATAATATTTCAGGTTGTAAACCTATATATTTTCCTATTGGGATTGCTAAAAAAGCGCCTCCAGCGAATCCAACTTTGAAATCAGAATTAAATTCCTGATTTTTTGAGTCATAAACGTTTGAGAAATTTGCACCAGCTTTCAGACCAAACTGAAGATTATCGCGTAAATCGGTACTGTTATTCTGAGCACTTAAAATGTTAGCCACGAAGGTAATTGCCACAATTATAAATATTATTTTTTTCATTGTCATCAGTTTTAAGCTTTTGAGTAAAATTATTCCACGAACAAAGGTATGTCTGTTTGATCCTATAGCTATTATATTATTATTAAAATAAGTTACATAATTCATATAGATGTATTAAACAAGTCTGAAGCATCCATGTAATTTCTGTTTATCTAATCCGCTTTTTAAAGGATCTATATTGCAAACAAAGAAGAAACAGAAGTTATTCATCCAGATATAAATATTCTAAATGATGTTAGGTGTTGTAGCATTTGTCTGGTCCCGATAAACGGTAAGGAGCGAGGAGGCAAGCCGGCTATGTCAGGAAGTAATTTGTAGATGGCAGAGTCTCGATAATTAGATAAAATATATTTGTTAAGATAAATTCTCTAAACGTCACAGACTGGTTTTTTGCGATGCTATAACACCTAACGACTCGGCGGTTTAATGAGTTGCGGATCCGCCAGCTGGCGGATCGAGGTGCCGCGTTTTTTGTCAGTCCCGGTAGGTGGACGTTAAGTCTTGAGTCACGATAAAATAGTCTTGACGGTTCCAAGTCCCGATAAACGGAAGTGAGGTTTTGTGTCATGATTAAATAGTCCAGAAGGCGAGCAAACAATAAGGCACCAGGCCACCTGCCCTCGCCGAAGGCGGTGTCGGCCGGCAGCCCTATTGACTTTGTCTCGGCAGTAAAGACAGTCCAGTTGGCACAAGATTTTATAAGTGGGTTAAATTTTTCTCTCATAGACTTTTGGGGCTGATTAAGAAGTAGTCAGGGCTGGCGAAGGCAACCGAGGAAACCGCGGAGCGGTTGACGAGCTCAGCGAAGCTAATTAATTAAACCGTCCGAGTTAGATTTAACTTTTTATTTTAATCGTCTTAGAGAAGTTTGTCTCAGGCGTTTAGAGGAATGATGAACTGTCAAGATATGAACAGTCTGCGTACTGGTGATTTTATAAATTATTCGATAATTGCTGTAGATAATTTCCCTAATTTTATCCTGTTTTCTCATTTCTGGAACCATACGGCCAATTTTAGGATTGGTCTCAAGAATGAAGTAACATTTATGAGTCTCTCAATCGTTAGAGATGCATATTTAATCGAATCTAGAGAGATATACTCAGCAACAGATTTTAAATCGGTGAGAGATCTTTGAGTCCAGATTATTTCAACCACGTTTTGAGTTCGGTCTTAACTTGATCTGTTGTGTAGAATCTCCCTTCTTCAATATTCTTAAGTCCCTCTTCAATCCGATTAAGAATTACAAGTTCCTCAACTATTTGGTCGACTGTGAAGTTATCAGGCAACCTGTCAATGGTCTTTCTAACTTTATCTTTTGTTAACATAATCATCTAATTATAGATGCAAAGATACTATAAAAGTCAACGAATTTGTCTCGTAGTAACGGAATTGCTAAAGCTAACGGCCCGGCGGTTTGATGAGTTGCCGGGAGCCTGCCACGCCTTGGCGTGGTGTCAGGGCTGGCGAAGGCAACCAAGGAAACCGCGGAGCGGTTGACGAGCNNTTAAACCGTCCGAGTTAGCTTTAGTTTTTTAGTCATGATAATTGTCTCACAGTAAACCAATTTTGATAATTAGTGATAATGTTTTCCCACCTAGTGTTTGTTGTTATTTCTGGATTTATCCAGCCTGTCGCGAGAGTTATTATTTATCAGTGGCATAATTATAAACCCTATTGTCCCAAATATTAGATAAACCAAATTAGTAAATGTGTGCGCGACTAATGCAAACATTTTGCCGGCTTCTTTATTTAAGCCGAATAAATATAAGCACTCACTCACTAGAAAATGCCAGACTCCTATCCCGGCTTGGATTGGAAGGAGGAAAGCAAACGTCCCAATTGTATAAGTGAATACTGCTGCTGATAAAGGCATGTTAAAAGTTGGAGGATAGGCAAAAAATACAACGTACAACATCAATAACCATAGAAGAAAGATTAGAAATGTTAGAAATATATAGGTCCACCTTTTTTCGATCATCATTATAGATTTAATCCCATCTAAAATTTCTTCTTTAATCTTATTGATTTTGTTTTGGAATTTATTCAACAAACCTATTTTCTTAAATATCCAGTAGAATAGCATAAAAAGTATGACTACTAGTCCAAAGATCAATATTTTAGATTGAAAACTGGAAGGGCTTATTTTTAGAATAGAGAATATTTCTTTAATAAGGGATATTTGCAAAAAAAACACTCCAATAAATATAATTATGAAGGCAATTAAATCTGTAAGTCTTTCTATAAAAACAGTCCCTAGTAATTTAGCGAATGGTATTTTCTCATATTTAGTTATCATTCCACATCGAGCTAACTCTCCTCCTCGAGGTATTACTAAATTGATAAAATATAAAATTTGGACAGATAAGAAAAGATTTATTGTTTTCGGTTTATATCCGATTGATTCTATTAAAATCTTCCACCTTAAGGCTCTAACTAAAGTGCTTAGTAATCCCAATATTACGGATAACAATATCCAACTGTATTTCAGCTCTTTTAACGCACCCGTTATTGACTGAATATTAATATCTTGATACACATACCAGAATAATCCAACGCCAATTATGAAAAAAATTGTTCCTGTAATTAGTTTTTTATTGTTCATTCTTATAATGCAATTTATATTTTTTGGAACTCATAGAATTGTTTAACGGAAAATCTGCAATTTGTTTTAAAATTAAGTCTCTTTAATTTATAAACCGTCATGTTGTTTTTACAAAGTCCCGGTTGACGGAAGCGAGTTCTCCCGTCTGGATAAAGTTGGTAAGTTGCTGAATCCCGGTGATGACACGAAGTTGTCCCATCATGATAAAACTGTCTAAGCGGCGATGCAAAAACCACATCAGTTCTGCGCAAGCCTATTGACTTTGTCACGGTAGCAGGATTAGTCATGGTACCGAAAGTTTGATAAGTGGGTTTAATTTTGAACACATAGACTTATGGTGCTGATTACTAAGCAGTTCGGGCTGCTGAAGGCAATTACCTATACCATCCGTGTTAGGTTTAGGATTAATTTTAAAATTGTCAGGATGTGACGAACTTGTCTCGTTAAACTCTGTCTCGTTATTAAGGCGTGCTGTGCTGTTAGGCTTTTTTGCAACTTTGGGTTTTAGCGTGGTTTGGCGTGAGCTGCAAATGTGCCTGACAGTGCAGGGGGGTCTATGAATTATTAGAAATCAATATTTAGTTGATTTTCATCTTCCTTTATTTGAGGAATTGTTTTTGCACCAGAATGGGATATTTCATCAATAACTAATTTAGTTTTCTTTTTTGTCCATGCTTTCAGAAAATCTTCAAATAAAATAAATTGCCAATTATCCCCAATAAATCTTTCATTAAACATAGGTGCTTTCATTTTCCTTTCAAATTGTTTAAGCCTATCTGAGGGGAATAGCATTATTTTTTTTACATCATTCTCAACATTAGATCCTCTTTGTAGTGCGCTAGTCATAGAGGTAGTTGATTCAACTTCAAATATATATTCAATTCGATCGTCATTTACCCAAAGTAGGTCAATATCATCAACAATATCAATGTTTTGTGCATTTTTTAGATGAATCAAATTTGGGTAATCTAGATAATCGCTAAGTGATTCTTTTTTGACAAATGGGGTATCAATTTTATGTGATTGTTCTACTTTACCAATATATATTTTGTATTCAAGTTTTTTACCTATTTCACTTAACAGAGCGATCATAGTTGTATGATCCTTTTCAACTACTCCAGGTCTAAAATTAGATTTAATCAGCCAATCTCCTCCTTTTACAGGTCTTGCAAAATCTTCTAAAGAGTTTTTAATGCTTGATTGATCTGAAGTCAAAGAGTTAGGGAATGCAATACTTACAGCTTCCCAAATGTCTGTAAATGAAACACGTCCTTTAGACTGTAACTGCCTAAGGACAGTCTGTTCAACTCGTTCTGTAAGGGGTACACTTTCCAGATGTGGAACCATATTTGGATTTGTAAACCACCATAATTTTCCTGCTGTCTGACCAAGTTTACCAATTACCAGGCAAAACTCATGACCTAGATGTGCTTTTAATACGTCTTCTGAATCTAATCCCGTCTCAAGTTCAGAAAAGAATCCTTGTTTTGTTAATTCAGGGTCAATAGCGTTTATAATAATTGTATATGGAGTAGGCTCTCCTCTTTCTGCTAATATTTTAGTAGTTGTCTCTATTACAATTTTTTCAAATCTAAGTTCATCAATTAATTCAGGTTTAAATCCCTCTTCTCCAATATCAGGCTTATGAAAACGCAAATAAAAGTCTCCTTGAGCTGAACCGAACGGTTGGAGCAATGATTTTGGAGATGAATGAGCTAAATCCTGATGATGTATTTTCTGAAGTTCAAATCCCGACAATACTCCTGTTCTTATTGTAGCATTACGAACTTTAAATGTTGGATTATGAAAAGTCAGGGTAAGATATCCGTTTGGTTTTATAACATTGAACATGCATTTAAAACTGCTTTGTAATAGAGAAGTATAGACCCCAAAGTCTTTATTCTGTTTTTTGTTGTGAATAATTTCTTTGCTATCCACATTTTCGAGGTAATTTTTGTCAAGTTTTAACCAAGCAACCCACATATAAGAAAGCTCCCCATATTGAATTGAGGAATCATATGGTGGATCAGTGAATATATAATCAATACAGCCATTTTCACCATATCGATCATAGATTTTATCCATAAGTTCAAGACAATCTCCGTTATAGATAAATATATTAGCTGTTCCTTCAATTACTTCTTCAAATTTTCTTGCGAATTTTATATCCTTGAAAAACCCATTTGATTCTTGTTTAGCTTTTATGAGCCCTTGTTTCCCCGTTATTGCACTTTCAAATTTTTCCCAAACATTTTGTTCCATAAATTCATTAGCGCTCCAATAGCTATGTTGAGTCCAAGCTGAACTCATCGGACGAGAAGGTCTTACAGGGGTCATTCTCGAACAGAGATGTAACATTGAAGAAAACCCTATTTTTAAAAAATCAAGAAGGTCTTTATTTTTTTCTTGTTCAATAGCACTTAAAAGAATTGACAACGCATACAAATTTCGTTTAGTGAATAATTCATCTATGCTTTCGTACTGTTGTTTTTCCTTAAAAGCATTCCCGTTTATATGATATAGTTTATTAGTAGGATACCATTCTTTGATAACAGTTTTATCAATTTCGTCCAAAATTTTCTTATCAAAGAGGATAATCGGATTTCCACTTTTTTGTTCATTCCCACATTGAGGGCAACAATTGTATCTAATATCAGTACAGTGACCATTAATCCAAATTGCACAATTAAATGAAAACTCATGACTGCATTTTCGACATCTTGTTTTATAGAGGTCCAAAATTCTTGGCTTAGCAATCTTCTCAACTTTTTGGAATGCCTCGTGAAGCTTTGTTAAATTTACAGGTTTTATTGTCAATCTAGTAATCTCACTCGCAATTGGATTTAGATCTGAAATAATAACTTTTCGGTTACGCTTCAAAGCTTCCATTGCGGTTATCCCACTGCCCCCAAAAGGATCTAAAACAATCCCATTCTCAGTACTATAGGTTTCAATAAATTTCCCGACAACATTCCATGTTTTGCGTGACCAATACTTATGGAAATTGTACATTGGAGTATGTGCCTCAGGAGGGATTTGTCTATTTAAATGATTGAAGTTAGGTTTTTTAACTTCTGTAAAAAAAATTTCAAATTCTGTTTTTTTTGACATTTTATTCAGTCTCTAGTTTTTTAATAATTCGCTTGGTCAGTTCAAATAATGCAGCTATTTGAGTTGCCTTAACTTCTCCTATACCTTCAATTTTAATTAATTCACTTAGTCTTTTACCCATAAGGTTATTCAAACTACCAAATTTTTCAAATACCATTTCAGAAATCTTTTCTGCACTATACTTAGAAGTTCCAGTATTTAATATAATTGCTAAAAGATCTCTATCAGAACAGGAATTTGCTCCTGATCTCCTTAATTTTCCATCGGGATGTTTGTATATTTCTGCCACGATATTTTTATTTAAAGGTAAAGATTAAATTTCAGATCCTATTGGTAAAAAAGCATGTGTTTGGCAGCTGCGGGGGTTTTTGTGGGAAGGGCTGCCAAACTCTTGCTTTTGCGCGTTGGCTATCCCGCTATTGTGCTGAAAATCTTAAACCTAACGGGAGTCTGTCTAATAACTAAACTCTATGCTTTTTATCCTTGGATACCTATCCGAACAATTCATCAAATAATCGATTCTGGGAGACTTAATTTTAGTTATTAGACAGGCTGACGGCCCGGCGGTTTAATTAGTTGGCGATCCGCCAGCTGGCGGATCGAGGTGCCGTGTTTTTTGCCAGTCCCGATAAGTGGACGAAAGTTTCGTGTCAAGATAAAGTTGTCCAGATTGCGTGGTCCCCATAAGTGGGCAGGATTTGTCATGTCACAATAAAGTTGTCAAGGTGGAAAGCAAAAACTACACCAGCAGCGCATCAGCCGGCAGCCCTATTGACTTTGTCTCGGCAGCAGGATTAGTCATGGTACCCAAAGTTAAATAAGCGGCTTAAAATTGATCTCATAGACTTTCTCATGCATTTCGAAGTTGTCCGGGCTGACGAAGGCAACCGAGGAAACCGCGAAGCGGTTGACGAGCTCAGCGAAGCTNNAATTAAACCGTCCGAGTTAGTGGTAGCTTTTTTTAAATCAATTGCTTGACAATCTTGATTTTGTGCAAAGTCTTTTTTGTTTTCTTGGATTTACTTTTTTTAATATACTCGCTAATTGTCTTCTCTTCTTCTTTAGTCAAAGTAGTCTGTCCCCCAATAAAATCAACGTCTAATTCTATCTTCTTTGTTTTCATAATCTAGATATTTGAAAAGTACCTATTAATCAATTTAAGTGCTGCTGTTGAATCAATGATCATTAGTCGTCCACCAACATGTGTCGCTCCTAGGCTTGCTACATAATGATCGATTAATTGTGATTTGGAGATAAAAGCAACATTACCTTCGTGCCCTCTTTGGAACGATAATTTGCAGGCAAAAGCGACAAGATTACCTGGTATACCGGAATAAAGCTTTGTTTTACCCTTATTAAATGGTGCACTTTCAACAAGATGCATAAACACGTGATCTGATCTTACCTCAAGACTTATCAGTCCTTGAACTATTGACAAATTGTTGACAATAGTTAATTTGTAAACATCTCTTTCTGAATGCTTGAGTTCAATTTTCCAATCGAACTGCCAACCATCCTTTACAGTAATCTTTTTGAGGTCTGCCTTAGTTATTCGAGAAATATCTGTTGAAAAACTGTCACCTGAGATTACGTTTTTGATTGAATTGGTTAACTCATCAATCTCTACGTCAAGTCCTATTTTATCTTTCTTTTTCACCTTACGAAGATACGAAATTTACACCTGATTTCCATGGAGACTATTGACACTTTGAGTGCTGTTAGTGGTAGCAATATTAAATAAGAGAAAATTGTCTCGGATTAAGAATTTGTCTCTTATGTAACTTCTTTTTT
>PMIJ01000016.1 GCA_003157015.1 Bacteroidales bacterium | reverse complement strand
ATATGACTGTAATCCGGGCTGCTTTTGGTCAGAATTCTGGTTGTCTTTATTATTCCCTGTTTTAGTAGTATCTGTTGAAGAAGATTTTCCATCTTTTTGAACCGGTTTGTTCTGGTCTGTTTTACCTTTAGTTCCTTTTATTCCGTTTTGGACAGCATCAACACTCTTTTTAAGATCAAACTTAAATTGACCATAAGAATTAAATGAAAAGCAAACAATTATTATTACCAGAAAACTTTTTATAAGCGATTTCATTTAAAATATTTTTAAGTTATAATTCATAACGATATTCTGATTTAAAGTTTTAAAAAATAAAGATGAATTTTTATCATTTTATACTTCTTTAATACCAAAGAGTTTTCTAATTGATATTTAGAAAGAAACTATGCTGAACAAAATTGAATAGTTCATACAAAAGACGAACGCTTTGACCACTTCTAGCAAGTCAGATTATATTAATAAGCATAATTAAATAACAAGCATATAACGAAAGTAAAGGATGGTCAAGGTCAATAATTTCCCCAATAACTACTGAGGTGATACCTAATAAGTACAATTAATAATACCATTTGTTATAACCACATTGGAACCTCCTGATTTTGCTTGGGATACAACAGTCGCTGTAAACGTGCCCTGGATAACTGTGTCTGTGAGTTTAGTAATATTGATGGTAGCACTTGAACCGGTTATTGAAGCTACAGCCTCATATTGAGACAGGCTTTTACTATAAGTTACAGAAGTATAAGCATCTGCAGAGGTGCCAGGGATGGCATAAGTACCAGCAGTTATGACAGAAGAGGGCGAATTGATTTCAATGATAACAAACGGAGTACTCAAACCTGCAATTGTCGTATCTTGAGCATTAATAAGGATTTGATTGGTCATGGTGGTAATAATTTCTACGGATTTCATTGGGATTGAATAATTCACTCCACCGGCTGTGAGAGTAATAGTACCTTTTGCAGCATATTTCCCACTTTTATAGGCTGCCTTTATGTCTGTATTGTTGTCGCTATTTTTACTACAAGCCACCATTAGAATCCCTGTCACTGCTACTAAACAGATTAATAAATTTCTTTTCATAAGAATTGGTTTTTAATAATTTTAAAAGTTTTTATTTTGTAAAACCTGACAAATGCAAAATCGAACTCCTATTTCCCTACTAAAGGGCCTTTTATACAGCGAACTGAAAAACCAGCTTGTTTACTATTACTCAGATTATGATCATAGGCTCCATTATAATACAATCCACGAAACCATCCATTATTAGGATCATATTCTGTAGCCGTCCAGAAATAGCCTGTATAACTCATGAAGTTGTATGTCCCTTCATATCCACGATATCCCCCTGGAAGGGCTGTAAAACCGGTTACATTCGTTGCTCTTGTATTAGGACTTGCCCAATGAGTTGTTCCTGTTTCTTTTAATTTGCTGCCAGCTATGGTATCACCTCCCAAATAGGTCATTAGCGTTGTAAACTCCACATTAACAGGAACATGCCATCCATCAGGGCAGATATTCCGGGTATCAGTCACTGCATACCAGGTATATAATCGACCATAAGTAGCTACATCGTTCTCATTTCCGCTTGAAGGCCATTGATATTTTGGTGTGCTTTCTGCTGAGATACTTGTTGTCGGTACCGGTGTTGTTCCAATTAAATCACCGTTAACGTATTTGGTTGTTTTCAGGTTTTCAGCCATCCAAACCTGAGTACCTATGGTTACAGTTTTATAAACATTACCGTCTTTGTCAGTTACACTAAGGGTCGTATCATCAGAAGACTTCTTGCAACTATTGGAAAGAATTAATACAAATCCTAATACTGTTAATACTGAAATCCAGATTCTGTTAGTCTTTTTCATGTCAATTAAATTTTACAAGGTTATCCTTTTGCTTTGTTTTTATTTTATTGAGTACATTTTTTACTTCCCAAAACGAGGTTGAAATCATGAACATTAAAACTAATAAGTTCATAGTTTATTATACAATATTACTTTTTGTCAAATAATATATTAGTGAGTAATATCATGTTTTAGGGTCAAAATAAAAATCCATCCACCAAAATCTTTTCAGACATGATAGATGGAATCTAGCACTGTTGATTTTCAGTGGTTCTTGATTACTTAAAGTCGAGGTGAACCATCTCAGAACAACAATAAAGAAAATGCAGCATGACTCGACTAAATATCCCAGAGTTCTTTTTGTTTTGTTTTGAATGTTCGGTGAAGAATGACCGGATAAAAGTGGTCAGAGAAGGACGGATTTTATAACTTATCTGTTTTTTTAATTATTCCTACTAAAAGAGTGAATGTACTTATAAACAAATCTTTTGGAAACATTCTGTAATTGGTTTATCTTGTATGAAATTAACCAAAAACGATGATTATGAATCAAATAAATCCGATATACTTTCCCCTAAAGGGATTCATTCTTCAAAGGGATTTTCATATCCTGAATCTCAGAGTTTTGATGCTATTAATCATTTTCATTTGCAGTATTCCGATTTCTGCACAAAATGGATCTTCAGAATTATATGCACCAAGAAATATTAAGAAATCTTATAAAAATGGGACTCGTTCTCTGGATGGAAGTCCAGGGAAAAATTACTGGCAGAACTATGGACATTATGATATTAATTTAATTGTAAAACCACCTGATCGAATTATCCATGGCAGTGAAGAAATTACATATTTTAATAATAGCCCGGACACACTTAAAGAACTTGATTTTAGACTGAATCTCAACATTCACAAGCCCGGTGCTAAACGATTTTTGTCAATTGATTCATCCTATCTTACCTCGGGGATCCACATTGATTCCTATTCTGAAAATAATATAGAAAAATCCTGGATTGAGGATCCCTATACCAATACCATGCAAAGAATTCAGCTATTAAAACCAATGATCCCTAAAGATTCTGTCAAGATTTCTTTTAATTGGCATTATCAGATAAGCTTAGAAAGTGGTCGTGAAGGTATGATTGACTCCACAACATATTTTCTTGCATATTTTTATCCACGCATTGCCGTTTATGATGACTACCAGGGATGGGCATGGAGAGGATTTGATGACTTTTTTGAGTTCTATAATGATTTTAATGATTATACATTGAATGTACAGGTTCCAAAAAACTATATTGTTTGGGCAACTGGTACTCTACTTAATAGTAATGATCTATTGCAACCTGTTTATGCAAATAAATTGTTCAAATCCATGGTCTCAGATTCAATCTTTCATATCGTGACAAAAGAAGACTTGTCCTCAAAAAACATTACCAAGCAAAATTCAATGAATACCTGGAAATGGAAAATGAATAATGTCACTGACTTTACCCTGGCAATAAGTGATCATTATAACTGGGATGCATCCAGTATTGTAGTAGACGACAAGACAAAAAGAAGGGCCTCAGTCCAGTCTGCATTCTATGATACAGCAACGGATTTTCACAGTATGGTAAGATACGGGAATTTTGCGGTGGAGTGGTTTTCCCAAAATTGGCCTGGAATTCCTTATCCTTATGAAAAAATGACAATAATTCAGGGTTATTCTGAGATGGAATACCCAATGATGGTAAATGATAAATCCTTCAAAGACACTCTAATTTCAAAAAATATAGTTGAACATGAAATATCTCATACATATATGCCTTTCTATATGGGTATAAATGAAACCCAATATGGTTTTATGGATGAAGGTTGGGCCACAGCATTTGCATTGCTTATAGGTCGAGCGGATTATGGTGTTGAAAAGGCCGAAAAAATGTTTATAGATGATCAAAAATGGTGGATTCAAGGTTTGAGTTTTGATTTGCCCATCGTTACTTCTGAAAACAATTCTTCTGGGGGAGCATCAGCGAATGAATATGGTAAACCTGCTTTGGGGTACCTGGCCTTAAAGGATATGTTAGGTGACGAAATATTTAAGAAATGTCTGCATTTCTATATGGATACATGGCATGGAAAACATCCGATTCCCTGGGACTTCTTTTATTCATTCAATACTGCTTCAGGGCAAAACTTGAACTGGTTCTGGAATAATTGGTTTTTCTCACATAATTATATCGATCTCGGTATAAGGGATGTAAATAAATCCGATAAAGGATACTCTGTTACTATTGACAATATTGGTGGTATGGCAGTTCCTTTTGCTCTTAAAGTCCTATATAACGATGGTTCAAGGGAAGAGATTCATCAAACCCCTGTTGTATGGAAAAACAATCAAATGTTCTGTGTGATAAAAATCCAGACAAAAAAGAAAGTAAAATCTTTGTTATTGGATAGTGGAGTTTTTGGGGATGCCGATGAAACGAATAATACCTGGGTAAGCAAATAAACTTCAGAACTGAGTAAAGTTCGCAAAAGAAATTGTTTGTCTTACTCTTAGTTCTGGGAAAACAATTGCCCATACCCACTTTTGGTCGTTAGAATTGACCACCCAAACCCGGAGTTGAATCCTTGTTGTTTTGTTTTGTAGGTTCGGTGAAAGCAGACCGATTTTTTGCAACATAGAGATATCATTTTTGCCATTGGACAACTTTTTTTCTGGTCAGGAATGGGGATTGTTAACTCTTCATGGCTTGTACGGAAGGTTGATCTTATGAAATAGATTCTGATAGAGAGGCTCATCATGAACAAATTCAT
>PMIJ01000035.1 GCA_003157015.1 Bacteroidales bacterium | reverse complement strand
GTCAGAATTATCCATAACAAAAGATGTATTCCAATCTTGCTGATTATATCCCTTTTCATAAAACTGACTTTTTATCCTAATGCAATTTACTTGAATTTCTGTCTGATCGAATTTTGAACATCAAGAATTAAACAGAGTTCGTCCTTAATATCCTTATAGTTGTGTAAAATTTCTTTTTCAAACCTTAACAATGAGTAAGTTGGAGTAAAAATAATTTTGAAAATTTAAAAAGATTGAAGTATGAAAAAAGTTTTAATGTTTCTTTTCCTTACTTGTTTATTTATTGCTCAAGTGGTTGCTCAGGATTCCACATTCTCCAAGGGCGATAAGGTTTTAAACGTTGGATTAGGTTTAGGATCTTTATTAGGATCCGCTTATACCACATCATTCCCTCCTATCTCTGCTTCTCTTGAATTCGGGGTTGCAGACAATGTACAAAAGAAATGGGCAATTGGTGTAGCCCCGTTCATAGGTTTTGGTACTTATAAATATGATGTTTATTCTGGACACGAGAATTATACTTACATTCCATTTGGAGTAAGAGGTGTATTTCATTATCCGTTTGTAAAAAAACTTGATACATATACTGGTTTGCTATTTGGCTATTTTATTGTATCAGGCACACATATAGGAAGTGCAGTTGCAAGCAGAGGTTACGGATCAGTGTTTATCGGCGGAAGATATTATTTCACTGAAAAATTTGCAGCAATGCTTGAACTTGGAGCTGAGACTGTTCCACTGCATATCGGAGTTTCATTTAAATTTTGATTTAACAAATAACATTTGGATTAAAAAAAGTAGTTACCCCACCCTATATTTGAGGTATTAAAATATAGCCCTTTATTTGGCTATCAGAGTCGTTTAAGTCTACGTCACATTGAAAAACAATTAAGTATATTAAATAATGTATCTTTGAAAATATTCACATTATAGCCAGTTCTTAAAATACAGATATCAATTCAGAAATTCTATGGGACATATCAATTGCTCTTGATAATCTACATTTATGAATGATAAGAATAAAACCAAAGAAGAACTTATAAAAGAGTTACAGGTATTAGAGCAAACTCATAATTCTTTGAAGGCAAGGCTTCAAGAGGAACTTGCTGATAAGGAAGAGGAAGATTCAATCTTAAAGAAACTCATTCAAGCTGCTCAAGAATTTATTGAATTTACAGAGGATTCCCCAAACTTTAATAAGCTATTACAAATTGTTTTTGATATTTCAGGTGCTAAATATGCTGCTCTAAATATTTTTGACGATAACGGACTTGATTTCACTACCGTTGCCTTAGTGGGGATAAATAAAAACATTTTAAAAGGTATATCTATCCTTGGTTTTGAGGTTCTTAATAAGCATTGGATTCATGACCCTCATCGGGCAGCAAAGACAAAACAACAAATCATTACACGCTTTATACATTTAAATGAACTTACAAGCGATGTAATTCCAAAAAATGTCATCTATCTGATTGAAAAGATTTTCAGTATTGATGAAACTTTCATTATAAAAATTGTTAAAGAGAATAAGGTATTAGGTGATTTCACTTTATTGTTTAATAAAGGTGAAACCCTTATAAACAACTCATTAGTTGAATTGTATGCTAATCTGACAGGTATGTTCTTAGACAGAGTAAAATTAACAAACATACTTAAGAATAGCGAAATCAAACATAGCACATTGATATCTAATATTTCAGATGTAATTGGCATAATTGATTTAGATGGCATTATAAAATATAAGAGCCCTAACAGTGAGAAATGGTTTGGATGGAAGCCTCAAAACCTTATTGGCACCGATGGTCGGCTAACTATTCATCCTGACGACTTACAACGTATTCAAAAGGAATTAATTACACTCTTTAAAAAAGAAAACTTATCGAAAACGGTACAGTACAGATATAAATGTAAAGATGGAAGCTATAAACTCGTAGAACTTACTGCCACCAATCTCACGAACGACCCAATTATAAATGGAGTATTGCTAAATTACCATGACATCACCCAGCGTAAGCAGATTGAAGAGGAATTAAGGGAAAATACTGAAATGCTTCAAACAATCATTGACAATATACCCGTGATGATTATTTACTTTGACGAAAACGGGAAAATAAAAATTGCTAACCAAGAACTTGTTAGTGTCTTAGGATGGACTTTTACGGAATGGGAAACCGAAAATATCTTTGCAAAATGTTATCCCGAACCTGAAGTTCTAAAAGAAGTTCTTGATTTTATGATAAGTGAAGAAGTTGGCTGGAAAGATTTCAAGACCCATACAAAAAATGGCACTATTATAGACACAGTATGGATGAATATCAAGTTACCAAATGGCATTTCAATGGGAATTGGGCAAGACATCACCATTCGCAAGCGTGCTGAAGAGAAATTAATAGAAAACGATAATTTTCTACAAAAGTTAAATGCAGACAAAGACCGTTTTATATCCATTCTTTCACACGATTTAAAAAGTCCGTTCAATTCGATTCTTGGGTTTTCAGAAGTACTGACAGAAGACATTCGAAAACTCAATACAGACGAAATTGAAGATATCGCAAGAAACATTAATAAATCGGCACGAAACACTTTGTATTTATTGGAAGATTTATTAGCATGGGCAATGACGCAACAAGGCAAAATCATTTTCAAACCACAAAAATTGAGTTTAGCAGATATTTGTAAGAATATTCTTGAAATTCTTAATCCAAAAGCAGTTGCAAAAAACATTACAATCAATTATTATGTAGCAGACAGTATAAAAGTTTTTGCTGATATTGACATGATAAAAACGATATTGCGAAATCTTGTTTCGAATGCACTAAAATTCACAAACAACGGGGGAACAATAAATGTTAGTTCAGAGGAAAATTCTGAAAATGTGACTATATCAATTTCAGACAATGGAGTTGGAATAAAGCCAGAGAACATCACAAAACTGTTTAATATATCTGAAGTTATAACAACAAAAGGTACTGCAGAAGAAACAGGAACAGGTCTGGGATTATTACTATGTAAAGAATTTGTGGAAAAGCATGGTGGTAAAATCTGGGTGGAGAGTGAAGTTGGAAAGGGGAGTGAGTTTAAATTTACTCTACCAATGTCTACCTAACAGGCTAATGCAATAATTGATTGATACTAAAATGCATGGCGAATGAAACTAATTCAGGAAATATTTAGTGCCAAATATTTCAGTAGAAACACCTGCATCTGAATGAAGATTCCCATAGACAATATGTGTTGCCATTTTATCAGGGTTATCTCCAAGTTCTTGCTTTTCTGATGCACTTGCACATAAAAGACCATTGGGTATAACTATCCTGCTGAAAACAAACTGATTGCCTTCAGTATCCCTCAATCTTTTAATACAATCAGAATACATTCTATTATTATCGATTTGCGCACAAAACATTTCGGTTATTTCAACTTCTAATTGTTTCTCTTTCACTTTCTTATTCATAGTAAAAAATTTTTGCGTACAAATGTAGTTTTAATCCTGAGAGTGAATAGTATATAGAGCTGACTCCCTCCCTAACCTATTTTACGATACTCAACTAATCAGTCATTTACAAGCATCTGGAAATTAAGTACACCTTTTGGTTCACCTGCTTGATTCAGTTTTAGTGATACATATTCAAATTGTAATAAAATCCCTTTGTAACTGGAAATCAATTAAACAAGCAATCTTCCCTTAACTGTTCAAAAAAACTCACCAAATGTTCCTGAAAGCCTTATATGCTCTGGCATTCTTTTATACACACCGGTAACAAAATTGTTGAGATTCGTATTATACCTGGAATCCGAATAAGAAAATAAATCAATATTTTATCACCTGTAATTTGAGCTGTTATGTAAATTTGATTAAAGGAAAGCAAACAAGTTTAGGACGATGAATACATATGATTTGCAATCCTGGTTAGACCATTTTACAATGTGACTGACGGGGCTGTGCTTTAAGAAGACAGAAGTTGCCTTATGAATAATTGAATATAATCATGAAATTTTAATATGGATGTCATACATTCAAATCAAGCTTCAAATTGACCCATAGCCATTAAAAATAGTTAATGCTCGAATTAGGTAATCGTATTGTCATTACTACTTTTTTGTACCTGATATGCATAAATCCTAAAGCAATAAACGAGTTGGGCTTAATGGGTAACCGATTTCGAGACCTGACACTATAATTTACCCCATTTCCAGGGCAGGATTTAATCAAAGTTA
>PMIJ01000078.1 GCA_003157015.1 Bacteroidales bacterium | reverse complement strand
ACTTTAAACGAAATAACTCTGTGTAACAAAAAAGAAGAACTAACACGGAGTAGGACAGAGAATCACAGAGATATGTTCTTACAATAATTTAATGGGGTTCACATACCATTTTCAGGTCATAGATATGGCAATAGAATACCTGGTTAACACAAGTCAATTATCTTTATGTCAATATCTATTAAAAAAAAACTTATGAAAGCTATTTTTTTTCTCCCTTTGGTTCTGGCAACCTCTTTAATGGCTCAGGAACCCGACAGCGCATCTGCCCTCTTCAGCATGAGAGAAGCTGAAAGGAATTTTGCCCGGTCATCAGTCATGATTGGCCGCAATGCAGCTTTTGCAGAATACTTTGCTGATGAATCGGTCATTTTTACGGACAAATGGATCACAAATGGAAAACAATTCTCAAAAGATCAAAAAGCTTCCCCAATAGTGCTCAAATGGGAACCCGAGTTTATGGATATTTCGGGCAGCCATGATTTCGGCATCAGTACAGGTCCATGGGAGGTACAGGAATACCGTCCGAACACTCCTCCCCTTTTTACCGGATATTATCTGACTGTCTGGAAAAAGCAATCCGATGGAGTCTGGAAAGTGATACTCGATGACGGATCAACAACCCCTCCCTTGGAAAAAGTCCTTCACAGCTTTTCATTTCCTTCCGGAGCCGATAAAACTATTCATAATCCATCCGTCATAAAAAGCGAATTACTCCAGAAAGAACTGATGGACAGGGAAAATCAATTTGTTTCGGAATGGGGGGAAAATCCCGAGGCAGCAACTTATATATCGTTTCTGGCCCATGAAGTAAGATTGCAGCTGAGCGGGCACCTTCCAACAATAAATGCAGACACAATTAAAGTCCTGATTTCTGGTCTTAACAGAAGAATGGTCTGGAAACCGGTTGGTGCAGACGCAGCTGCATCGGGTGATCTGGGCTTCACATATGGGTTACTTGAAATTCGGGGCACTCCGGAACTCACAAAAGGACATTACGTCAGGATCTGGAAAAAACATAACGGTGCAGATTGGCAGATTATACTCGAAATGATAAATGCCGGCTAGTTTTTAGAATCAAAGGATCTGTATCGGATATTACCAATATCAGAATAATCTCAGAAACGAACAGGGTCTGGTATATACTGCTTACAAAACAGATTTTGTACCGAACATATTTGCTCTGTTTTTTGTTCCAGATATTAAGAGGTTTTGAAATGTTTGCCAAAAAAACTTAAGGTTATGAAAAAAGTTACCCCATTCTTAATGTTCAGTGACAATGCTGAAGAAGCGATGAAGTTTTATGTGTCTGTCTTTAAAAAGGCAAAGATCATTGATGCTGGGAAATTTGAGATAGAAGGACAGGAATTTCTGGTTTATAACGGGGGACCCTATTTCAAATTCTCTGAAGGGATATCCCTATTCATAAATTGCGAAACACAGGAGGAAGTTGATGAATTTTGGGAGAAACTTTCCGAGGGTGGGGCAAAAAGCCAATGTGGCTGGCTTAGGGACAAGTTTGGCGTCTCATGGCAGGTTGTCCCTTCTGTCCTGATAAAAATGCTGAATGACCCGGATCCTGCTAAATCAAAAAGAGTGATGGATGCAATGCTTCAGATGAGCAAAATTATTATAGCAGATTTAAAAAAGGCGTATAATCAAAAATAGAAATATGAATTCGGCTATAAAAGAGATTGATAATTACATTATACAGCAACCTGAAAACGTAAGAGGAATCTTAGCAGAATTACGTCAGACAATAAAAAAGGCAGTTCCTGAAGCAAAAGAGATGATCAGCTATAAGATGCCTGCATTCAGATTTCACGGAATGCTTGTCTGGTATGCCCCATTTAAAAATCACTATTCAATTTTTGTACGCCCTCATATTTTGAAGAATTTTAAGGAAGATTTAAAAGCCTTTGAAACATCAAAATCCAATTCTGCGATTAAAATTCCGCTTGATAAACCTGTGCCTGTTGATCTACTTACTAGAATTTTAAAGCTGGCAGCAAAAGTAAACCTGAAAAATGAAGAGTTAAAAAGCAAAGGTTAAAATTAATTCTGCCTTTTATTTACCTTTGTCTTCATGACAGCTATAAAACGCCTGGCCGGTCAGACCGCCATCTATGGGATACCAAGTGTTTTGGGTCGCATTCTTGGCTATCTGCTTGTACCTCTTTATACTGCGGTGTTTAAACCGGGAGCTTATGGAACCGTAAGTGTATTTTATGCATACACATCTTTCCTGATGGTTGTCCTCACTTATGGAATGGAGACAACTTATTTCAGATTCAATGAGAATGAACAGGATAAAGAGAAAGTGTTCAGCACTGCAATAATTTCTCTTATTATCACTTCATTATTATTTCTGGGAGTTGTTTTAAGTTTTGCAGGAGATATTGCGCGATGGATCGACTATGCTGATCACCCTGAGTATATCAGATGGTTCGCCTGGATCCTTACCCTAGATTCGATTTGCGCTATACCCTTTGCCTATCTAAGGGCTAAAAACAGACCGGCACGTTTTGCCTGGGTCAGAATGACGAATATTACAATAAATATCATTCTTAACCTCTTCTTCCTTGTTTTATGTCCATTTATCCTGAGATACCCCCATGATGGGTTTTTCGGGCGATTCATTTCATTATTTTACAAACCTCAATGGGGTGTTGAATATATTTTTATTTCAAATCTTGCAGCAAGCGCCATAACACTTGTGATGCTGTTACCCCAGATTTTAGCAGTTAAATGGAAAATAAACCCTGACCTCTGGAGGAAAATGCTCTTCTATGCTTTTCCACTGCTTTTTGCCGGAATGGCCGGAATAGTAAATGAGACTTTTGACCGGCTTTTGCTGCGTTACCTTTTACCAAAAGACATATCAACTTTTCAGGTTGGCGTATATGCTGCATGTTATAAGATCTCGATCCTTATGACCATATTCATACAGGCTTACAGATATGCTGCAGAACCTTTCTTTTTTGCGCAAGCCAGGGAAAAAGATGCCAGATTGGTCTATGCCAGGATCATGGATTATTTCATCATTGTTGTCTCACTGATATTCCTGGTAACCATGCTCTATCTCGATGATTTTATCTTGCCATTGCTGGTAAGAAGCAAAGAATATTGGGTGGGCAGAGGTGTAATACCAGTCTTAATGATGGCAAACCTGTTTCTTGGTGTCTACTTCAATCTTTCGATCTGGTATAAGCTAACAGGTAAAACATCCTGGGGTGCATGGCTTTCCTTTATCGGCGCTGTTATTACTCTTATACTGAACTTCTGGTGGATACCTCTGAGTTCAGAGCATCTGATATACGGATATTATGGTTCAGCCTGGGCAACATTCATCTGTTATGGATCTATGATGGTCCTCTCCTACCTTATCGGCCAGAAATATTTCCCGGTAAAATATAACCTCATGAAGTTCGCCGGTTATCTTGGCCTTTCAGTTCTATTGTATCTAATCAGTACTGTTATTAAACCTGAATTGTCTGTACTCCGGATCATATTTCATACGTTTCTCCTTATAGTTTTTCTTGGAATTGTATATTTGATTGAAAAGCCATAGCTTTCATTTGTCAGGCACAGATAATTTCATTTTAAATAATTAAAATTATGGCAATCACCACCGCGGTACATAAAGAAGAACATCTGGGAAGTTCGGAATTCATTACAGATGTTGTTATAGGAATGTCTGATGGGTTGACAGTTCCGTTTGCCCTGGCTGCAGGATTAAGCGGAGCTGTTCAGCACAATGCTATTGTTATCACAGCAGGTATTGCAGAAATTGTTGCCGGAAGCATTGCAATGGGACTTGGAGGTTATTTAGCCGGCAAGACTGAACAGGAACATTATCAGGCTGAACTTCAAAGGGAATATGAGGAAATTGAGGAGATACCTGAAGAAGAAAAGAAGGAGGTAAAAGTGGTATTTGCACATTACGGGTTGAATGAAAAAACCCAGAATATCATTGCCGATGAAATGGCGAAGGATAAAGATAAATGGGTCGATTTTATGATGAAGTATGAACTTGGATTGGAAAAGCCAAATGTCAACAGGGCGAGGAATAGCGCTGCTACCATTGGGATATCGTACATTATCGGCGGGCTTATTCCTTTAACTGGTTACTTTTTCACACCTACACCATTCCAGGGATTATTGGTCTCCTCTGTACTTACAGTAATTTGTTTGTTTCTTTTTGGTTATTTTAAAAGCAAGGTGACAGGTCAGCCTCTCCTGAGAGGAGCAATTAAGGTAACACTTATTGGTATCACTGCCGCTGCTGCTGCATTTTTGGTGGCAAGAACATTTAACAGGTTGTTTTAATGGCGAATCTGATAACACCAAATTCTTACTAACTATGAAAAGTTTTATCTCCAATGTTGAAATAAAAAACGGGGAAGAGGTTAAAGCCCATTATCTGCGTGAGAGCATCTTCAATCTTATAAAATCGGAACATCCCGGTTTTAATGAAGATTGCTATATTTCACTGGACGAATTGAACAGGTACAGACGGCAATACCTTTCCTCTCTTATTACACAGGAAAACGGAGAAATTGATGCACTCGACAGGGATGTCATGGATGCAATTAAAAACAACTCCGTTCTCTCTGAAAACATAGAAGAAGCAATCGGAGTTAAACAAACAACGGGACAAAAGCTGGCGGACAAGATTGCATCATTCGGAGGAAGCTGGACTTTTATTATTATCTTCTTTGTATTTATTCTTATCTGGATGGGGATTAATGTTTGGCTTTTGGCTAAAAGAACCTTTGACCCGTTTCCATTTATTCTTTTAAACCTGATCCTTTCATGTCTTGCAGCAATCCAGGCACCGATAATAATGATGAGCCAGAACAGAAAAGAAGAAAAGGATAGGTTACGGAGTGAAAATGATTATAAAATCAATCTAAAGGCTGAACTTGAAATTAAACTGTTGGGTGAAAAAATCGATCATATGATCGTCCATCAGAACAAAAAACTACTTGAAATACAGGAGATTCAAACTGATTACCTGCAGGATCTGATGAATGAAATCAAGGCGAAAGAAAAATGAAAATTATATTCCATACCGCAAAATATTCAAATCATGAAAGAAACTGATATAATCCGCCTGGAGCTTATTGCATTGGTAACTGATTGGGAACCAATCCTGATCTCTCTATCTGAAGATATTGTCTCCCAAAGAAGAAACTCCCAGAATCGCACGATTAAACAGATTGTCGGTCATATTATAGACTCTTCATCAAATAATACACACAGAATTGTCCACCTTCAATATCAATCGTCGCCTCTGACATTTCCAAATTATGCCACTTTCGGGAATAATGACAGATGGATTGCCATCCAGAATTATCAGAACGAGGAATGGACAACATTGGTCCAGTTATGGAAGTATTCGCTTTTGCATATAAATCATGTAATTGAAAATGTCAGACCCGAGACGATGAATAATGAGTGGATATCCGGACCCGGGGAGACAGTGGCCCTTAAAACAATGATAATTGATTTTCCCAGACACCTGAAATTGCACCTGTCAGAAATAAATGACTTGATCAATAAAGGGTAACCAGGTATAAAAAGTCAATTATATGATGTCAAATTATCTGAATCAAACTAACAGAAATATTATGAAACCAATGAACCTGAAACATTTATTCCTTACGATCATTCTTGTGTTATTAACTTCTCTCTCAGGTATGGGACAAGAAGGAGTGATTAAATATGATTTGTACAATTTATCAGAAAATAGCAAACTTGAAGTTATAAACAGAAAAGTAAGCTCATTATTGGAAAAGGACAAAAGAGGTATCAGTTTTTCAAAAAAGGAAAATGACGGAGTTGCCTGGTTAAAAGACCAGGAATTTTCAAACGGAGTCATCGAACTTGATATTAGAGGAAAAGATAACTACCAGCAAAGTTTTGTCGGGATAGCTTTTCATGGACTTGACAGTAATACCCTGGATGCTATATATTTCCGGCCATTTAACTTTCAATCAACTGATTCAGTCCGTAGAATCCACGCTGTGCAATATATTTCCCAGCCCGATTATCCATGGCAGGTTCTCAGAGAAAAATTCAGTGGTAAATATGAGAAAGCCGTAATTCCTGCGCCGGGGGGAAACGATTGGTTTCACGCGAAAATAGTAATAAAATATCCGCATGTTACAGTTTATGTAAATGGCAACAAAGAACCCAGTTTAAATGTGGATCAGCTGAATAAACGCACATCGGGTAAAATCGGATTATGGGTAGGGAACAATTCGGATGGGGATTTTGCCAACCTGCAGATCACTGCGGAAAATCAGGTGAAATAAAAATAATGATAACCAGAATTAAAATCTGTTGTATAAAAAGCGAATATGAAGCAAGAATGGCTGTTGAATATGGTGCTTCCGCAGTTGGTCTTGTAGCCAGTATGCCCAGTGGCCCCGGACCGATATCTGATGAATTCATAAGACAAATTGCGCAAACAGTTCCGCCTCCTGTAGCCACTTTTCTTCTGACAAGCGAAACATCGGTAAAAGAAATAATTAAACATCATAAAAGGACCTTAACGAATACTATACAGATTGTGGACTCTTTATCGGCAGGAACTTACACTGAACTTAAAGCCGCCCTGCCAGGAGTACGAATTGTTCAGGTGATCCATGTAATTGATGAAAGATCAGTGGATGAAGCGCTGGCAATTTCTGAAATGACTGATGCAATACTCCTCGACAGCGGTAATCCGAAACTAAAAATTAAAGAGCTCGGTGGTACAGGCAGGGTTCATGATTGGAAATTAAGCAAACAGATCAGAGAAAAGTCAAAATGCCCGGTGTTTCTTGCCGGCGGACTTTCACCGGAAAATGTCAGACAGGCAATTGAGGAGGTGCGACCCTTCGCTGTAGATGTTTGCAGCGGAGTCAGAACCGATGGCAGCCTCGACCGAAAAAAACTTAAGTTATTCGTTAGAAACGCATCCTTAAAGTATTGATAATTTCCTAATAGCAAACTATAATATAACAGTACTTCTAAACAGAAGTATTTATTAATAAGTTCAAATAACTACAAAGCATTCAAAGAAAGCGCAAAGTACACAAAGTCAAAAACCCCTGCTGCAGTCTGTCCCTTTACAGTTAATTGATCTCTTTATAAAGCCTTTCAAGAATTAAAGAATAAAGCTTACTTT
Source organism: Bacteroidales bacterium (assembly GCA_003157015.1). Classification (GTDB taxonomy): domain Bacteria; phylum Bacteroidota; class Bacteroidia; order Bacteroidales; family VadinHA17; genus LD21. Next base: position 40,122 of record PMIJ01000078.1, on the reverse strand, counting down.
TAAATTCGATTTTAGATTTAAAAATATATGCTATGATAAAAAAAAATGTCTTTCATTCTTTCCTTATGTTTTTGTTGGTTCTGACCGGACCAGGCTTGATTGCGCAAACTAATCAGATATCAACTCCCAACCAGCTGAAAAGCAAACCAATTCCCGTTGCCAGCTTTAAACACGGCGATATCGGAAACCCTTCAATTAACGGAATTGTAAAACTGTCTGAAAATGGTTTTGATATAACAGCCGGAGGTGTTGATATATGGGGAGTAAAAGATGAATTCACTTTTGTTTATGTTGAACGTACAGGTGATTTTGACCTTATATCGCGCATTGCAAATCTCACTGCTGCCAATCTCTACACCAAAGCAGGAATAATGGCGCGTGAAAATCTGACCCCGGGCAGCAGACACATTTATTTCCAGGTGTTCCCTGATAATAATCCCAGGAATAATAATAACGGCGGATACGAGTTTCAGTATCGGCAGGTAAAGGATAGTTTAATGAAAGCCATTTATCCAAAAAGTTCTGTCGGTGCGCCTGAATTTCCGATTGCATTCCCGAATACATGGATCAGATTGCAGCGTATTAAGAATGAATTCACAGGCTACTATAGTAATGACGGAAAAACATGGAAAGCATATACAACTTATACTCTTGAACTTCCATCAAAAATATATCTCGGGCTGGCAGTTACTTCTCATAATCCTGGCAAAACTGCATCTGCAACGTTCAGGGATATCGAAGAGTTTGTACATTAAAAGACAAGTAGGAGATCTTATGGCTATTGATCATGTTGCGATATGGACTGCTCAGCTAGAAAAATTAAAGGAATATTATATTAAGTACTTCAATGGCTTGGCAAATGAAAAATACCTTAATAAGGAAAGACATTTTGAAAGTTATTTTGTTTCGTTTGAATCAGGTACCAGGCTTGAATTAATGCAGATGCCCGGAATTCCACAGAACCTCAGTGACCCTGTTGAAAAACAATACCTTGGAATAATCCATTTATCCTTTAACATGGGAAATATGGAATTGGTGAATAAAAAATACCATGAATTAAAGAATGACGGATTCAGAATTTTAAGGGAACCGAGAAAAACCGGCGACGGCTACTGGGAATTTGAAACACTCGACCCGGATAACAACAGAATTGAGGTATCCACTATTTTTAGAGAGTAAAAATCCATTAACCACGGAGTGACACTGAGTAATCACAGAGTTTCACAGTATTTATTTTGTCAAAATAATTGAATTCCGATATGATAGATTATTAAGCCGTGTAACTCCGTGGTTAAATATAAATTATGAAAAATACCACCAGTAAAGATTTAGGAGTAAATTTAAGAAAATGGTAAGAGAAATGCTTCAGGGTGACAGCGAAAGTGTTCTTGAAATATACAGGATGGGTCTTGAAACAAGGAATGCAACATTTGAAACAGTCGTTCCTTCCTGGCATGATTGGGATATGAAGCATCTTCCACATTCCAGATTTGTTTCTGTTGAAAATGGTATCGTTACGGGCTGGGCAGCATTGACACCTTTCTCTTCAAGAGAAGTTTACCGTGGAGTGGCAGAGGTAAGCATATATGTTGCAAGCCGGTTCAGGGGAAAGAAAACAGGTTCTCAACTGATGGATCAGATAATAATATCTTCTGAGCTTAACGGAATCTGGACTCTCGTTTCGAGTGTTTTTCCTGAGAATGAAGCTACATTAAAACTGCATACAAAATATGGATTCAGGATAATCGGAAAAAGAGAAAGAATTGCTCAGCTCGACGGAAAATGGAGGGATACTATACTGCTTGAAAGGAGAAGTTCCATGATTTTTGATGAGATAAATTTTTGAAATACAATACTCTGTGAAACTCTATGCTCCTCTGTAACTCTGTGGTTCTCAGTGTCACTCTGTGTAAGTTCTTATTTTTTTGTTACACAGAGAGCCACGGAGAAGACACAGAGAGTCACAGAGCATCTATTACAAAGTATATTTATTATTGATGATGAAAGAAATTGCAGCCATTATACTGGAAAATGACAAAGGAGAGTTTTTGCTTTATCTGCGCGAGAACAAACCTGACATACCTTTCCCCGATCACTGGGATCTGATCGGCGGTCATGTTGAAGAAGGAGAAACCCCTGAAGAAGGGCTGATCAGGGAAGTTAAAGAAGAGCTTGACATTTATCTGCAGGATTACACATTTTATAAAAAGTACGAATGTCTTACAGGTGATGCATACGAAAATATTAAATTTATCTACTATGGGAAAATAAATTTGCCTATCGAAGAAATAACCCTCCTGGAGGGTGTTCGTCCGCAATATTTTTCGAGAGCTGAAATTCCCAATGTTAAGTTTGCAAATATTCTCAAATCGATTGTTATGGATTATATTGCTGACAGTGATCTGAAAATGTTGTAATGTGTCTCATGTGAATGAAGAATCAAAAACCAGGGGCATTGAAAAAAATATGGCGAAAAACAGATCAGTATCTTCTGCCGGAAGTGAAACCTGTTGACCCGTTGGGGAGATATGATATTTATCCATCTTTTAAACTTGACGATAATCAGATATCTATGGGCTTTGAGTCATTAGCTGAAGTTATGATGAAACACAAGCTTGCAGTTATTGATGGATATATTGGTGTTTTTTATGACCATTTCCGTGACAGTCTTGAAAGTCGGTTTAAAAATCTGGGTATAAAAACCTGTTGGAAAAACACTTCAGCCTTTCTGAAACACCCTGATATTATTGATGACATGGTCTCTCCATTTACAGGAGGGGATGATCCTGTTTTTGGAATGCGGACTTCGCTGAAGCTTGAAGATTTTTTTGATCTTGACATTTTGAAAGAATTAAAGCCTGATCCCGCAGCAGACATAAATTTAATAATTGGTCCAGGTGCATCTCTTGCAGGCTGGGATGGATTGCTTGTTTACCTTGATCTTCCAAAAAATGAAATTCAATTCAGGTCGCGTGCCACCAGTATTACAAACCTGGGAGCTGAAACTTCTTCTGACCAGAAGGAGATGTATAAAAGGTTTTATTTTGTCGACTGGGTTGTCCTTAACAGCCACAAAAGAGCCATTTTAAGCGAACTTGACCTTATTGTTGATACTATGAGACCCGAAAGCCCTTTATGGCTGACGGGAGAGCTCCTGAGACAGTCCCTGTCGGTTATGAGTAATAATGTTTTCAGGCCAAGACCATGGTTTGAACCCGGGGCATGGGGAGGTACATGGATAAAGGCACATATTGACGGCCTTAACAAAGAGGTGCAGAATTATGCATGGTCGTTTGAATTGATCACTCCTGAAAACGGCCTGCTATTTGAAAGTTCAGGAAAACTGCTCGAGGTATCATTCGACTGGCTGATGTATCAGGATGCAAAAGAAGTTCTTGGTGACTGTTATTCCCGTTTTGGCACTGACTTTCCGATACGGTTCGATTTCCTTGATACTTTTGATGGAGGAAACCTTTCGGTTCAATGCCATCCCCGGCCCGAATATATGAAAGAAAACTTCGGAGAAAACTTTACACAGGAAGAAACTTATTATATACTCGATACTAAAGATAATGCAGTTGTTTATCTTGGATTTCAGAATGATATAGTTCCTTCAGAATTTAATGAAGCACTAAAAGAAAGCATTAAGAATTCTAATCCTGTAAACATAGAAAAGTTTGTACAAAAACATCCTGCATCAAAACATGATTTGTTTCTGATCCCGTACGGAACAATCCATGGATCGGGGAAAAATAACCTGGTCCTCGAAATAAGCTCCACACCATACATTTTTACATTCAAAATGTACGACTGGCTCCGACTCGATCTTGATGGAAAACCAAGACCGTTGAATATTCAGAGAGGAATGGAAAACCTTTATTTCGACCGGAAAGGTGCCCGTGTGAAGGAAAAACTAATTTCTAAACCCATACTAATAGATGAAGGAAAAGACTGGAAACTTTATCATATTCCGACACATGAGACTCATTTATATGATATTCACAGGTATCATTTTACGGAGTCAGTTGAAGTCAGAACTGAAAACAAATGCCATGTGATGAGCCTTGTTGAAGGCAGCAGCATAATTGTCGAAACAGCAAATGGTTTTTCGCAACGATTCAGTTATGCGGAGACCTTTGTGATTCCTGCTGCAGCCAAAAGTTACAGAATAATAAATAAATCAGATTCAGAAGCTTTTGTTATTAAAGCATTTGTTAAATGAACCGAGGAGCGGTTTCATCAATAATAGCAAGGGAATGAGTTTTGCAAATGAACCGCTCCGTGGTTCCATAATTATCAATTAAATATCAATTTGATTTTATAAATTTAAACCAGATTTCCGGGAAAAAGATTAAATATCATGAAACGAATAGCCTTTCTTCTCTTCATCACATTTTTACTTCACAGCCGACAGCTGGATGCCCAGTCATTCCTCACAGCTGATGATTACCTCATAAACGGCTATTCAAAGAAGATTTCAGGCCTCGATTACGATTATCAATCCTGTATACCCGGTCTGCGTGAAAGCCTGCTATTAAGGGCAACAAGCGGCAAAGATTGTATGGAATGGGAAACTGATCCGGTTCCATCAGGAATAGGTAAAAAATATGCAACATTTATCTGGGTTGCAGCGCTGGGTTCTAGCCCGGGACGTGCACGAATGGATCTGACTGCAAACGGGATACACAGCTTCTCATTTTATACCGATGGAGTGCCTGTATGGGAAGTGAATAACACTGACGGTTCTTCATTAAGTTTTAATTCAATTATGGTCGATCAAAATGGTGACAATCATGGGTATATGATTTTAAGAATCCCTGTCAGTAACCTGACTTCAGACGATCCTATTAGAATAAAAGTTACCGGCAGCCAGTCGAATCTTACATCATGGTACATGACATTTAAAAAGACCATTAAAACAGGAGTAACAATAAATGCTTTCCCGGCAATAATAAAGAATGGATCTTCTCAGCTTCAGCTTGTGGAAGCAGCAATTTTTTACTTTGGGAATGAATCAGAGGCAAAAATTTATGCAGATGGGAAGCTTATAGAAACCACACATCTTAAATTCGGATATAATGCTGTAAACCTTGGATTGACCCCTGTCACAAAAACCACCACGATAGAACTGAAAGTTATAGCAGGTGAATATTCAATGAAAAACATCGTTGTCCTCGATCCGGTTAAAAAATGGAATATTAAGTTCATTCAACATACTCATACTGACATCGGTTATACGCGCTCACAAACTGAAATCCTGGCGGAGCACCTGAGGTATATTGATTATGCCCTCGATTATTGTGATGCAACAGATAACTATCCCGAAAATGCGAAGTTCCGATGGACATGTGAAGCGGCATGGCCTGTGGATGAGTATCTTAAGTGCAGGCCGGCAAGCCAGATTGAACGTTTGTTAACGCGTATCAGGGAGGGAAGAATAGAAGTCACCGGAATGTATTTCAACTTCGACGAGATTCCCGATGAGAGGATTCTTGCTGCCTCTCTTGGAGCTGCAGGCAGGATAAAAGCCAGGGGAATTCCAATTACCCTTGCAATGCAGGATGATGTAAATGGAATCGGATGGTGCCTTAACGATTATTTTAACCAGATGGGGGTAAAATACCTGAATATGGGTACTCACGGACACCGGGCGCTGATATGTTTTGATAAACCTACAATGTTCTGGTGGGAATCTCCTTCCGGAAAACGACTGTTGACATTCAGGGCGGAACATTATATGACAGGCAATACAGTTCTGGAAATGCAATATGGGGACATAAACAGATTCAAAAACAATCTCCTCAACTATCTTATCAGCCTCGACGCCAAACATTATCCTTACAATGAGATGGCTATCCAGCATTCCGGATACCTCACAGACAATTCACCTCCCTCCACAATTGCCAGTGATCTGATAAAGAAATGGGATGATCTTTTTGTCTGGCCCCAGCTTTCAACCGCCACTGCTGAAACATTTTTTAAAGACATGGAGAAAGATCATGGTAGTGAATTTCCAGTAATTAGAGGGGCCTGGCCCGACTGGTGGACAGACGGTTTTGGTGCCTCAGCACGGGAAACAGCAACCACCCGTTTAGCTTCCTCATCTTTGACAGCAAATGAAGCCGGGCTTTCAATGGCTTCAATAGCCGGAGTTAAACTTCCTGATGATATAAATAAAAGTATCAATCTCACCGACAATGCATTATTGTTTTATACTGAACATACTTTAGGATATTCTGAGAGTGTCAGGGAACCTCTTAGTCAGCCTACGATGGAACAACGTGCTCTTAAAGAATCTTACGCATGGGAAGCAAACAGAAGAGCAGCTTCTGTAGGAGAAGAGGCAATGGGACTCCTCCAAAGTAAATTCAACCGCGAAGGACAACCTTCATTGATTGTCTTTAATACTCTAAACTGGAATAGATCAGGACTGGCATCAGTATATATCGATCATCAGATTGTGCCAAGAGGCAAGATCGCCGGTATTTTTGATCATGATGGCAACAGGCTGGCGGTCCAGCCGGTTTTGCACCGCTCCGATGTTACGGAATGGGCAATCTGGGTTAAGGACATTCCGGCTTTCGGCTATAAAAAGTACATCATAAAAGCTATTGACGATACTCAGATTCCTGCGGATAATTCACATGATAAAACACTAGAAAACAAGTGGTACAGGATCGTGACTGACCCGTTAAAAGGCACAATAAAATCATGGTACGATAAAGAGCTTTCAACTGAGCTTATAGATTCGAGAAACCAATATAAAATGGGTGAATTCATCCTCGAACAATTGGGCAACCGCTCACAGATGGAGAGCAGAAAACTCGATGATTTTAAAAGATCATCACTTGATACTGTCTGGTTCGATTCTATGACCATGGGAGAAATCTGGAACAGCATCAGGTTTTATGGTGAATCAGCAACTTCCGAAAGACCAAAAGGCTTTATGTTTGAAATAAGGCTTTACAATACCGAAAAACGTCTGGACCTGGCCTGTTCAATAATAAAAAAGAGCATTATTGCTCCCGAAAGCTTTTATATTGCTTTCCCTTTCGATATAAAAAACGGAAAGCATTTTACAGAGGTTCAGGGGGGTGTAATTGAAACCGGCAAGGACCAGATCAAAGGCTCTTCCAATGACTGGTATACCGTGCAGGACTTCACTTCTGTCCGCAATGAAAATATGCAGCTAGTCATGGGCTGTGCCGAGATGCCCCTTATGCAGTTTGGTGCAATAAATACCGGCAGATATACTGCGGGTGCAATGCCTCAGAGTACAAATCTATTTTCATGGCCAATGAATAATTACTGGGTCACCAATTTCAATGCCGATCAGCGTGGCGGACATTCCTGGAAATATTACGTTACCACATCGTCAGACATTTCTAACGATTTTGCCACAAAATTCGGATGGGGCTGCCGAGTTCCATATTTAACCAGAGTACTTCCGGGATCAGGAACGGGCGACAACAAATGGGAAGGATCATTTATAACCGGCTGGCCTCCAAATATTCTACTGATAAGTGCTGAACCGGCAGCAGAAGGGGAATATTGTATTCTACATTTACGCGAAACGAACGGAAAGCAAACTTCCTTAAGTCTTGTTAACGGACTCAACGGGAAACCTTTGTCCGCAACCGAAGTCGACGCAACAGGGAAACCGCTATCAAATTCATCCCAAAACATTGGTCCGCTTGAATCTAAATTTTACAGGATTGCTATAGTTTTATGATGCTTAATAAAATATCGTAATGTTAAAATTCCATGAAAATAAAAATGTGGTTGTTGCTGAACTGAGTGATGAAAATTTCATTATATCAGAACCCCAGGATATTGTTGATCTGATAGGGGACTGTTTTTCTAATAACTGCAATCGGATAATAATCAATGAGCAAAATCTTCATTCAGATTTTTTCAGGCTTTAAACAGGTCTTTCCGGAGAGATCCTTCAGAAGTTTTCAAACTATAATTTCAAAGTGGCCATTATTGGAGACTTAGCAAAGTATAAGAGCTAATACCTGCAGGATTTTATCCGTGAAAGCAATAAGGGGAATACAGTCTTCTTTGAAGAAAGTTTTGTTACCGGCCTTAACAAGCTGGCAAATAAATAAAACTATTTATAATCCTCATCCTTTGCCTTTAATGACAGGAAACCCTTTGGCATTTCCGATTCAATAGTTATCATTTCCCCGGTCACGGGATGTGGAAATGATATGGAACATGCATGGAGCCTGACACGCCTTATAAAATCCGTTAATGCACCATACTTACGGTCACCAACAATCGGACAGCCAATATCCGACAGATGTACTCTTATCTGGTTTTTCCGGCCGGTTTCTGTATGTACATCCAAAAGGGTGTAATTATCCAATTGTCTGATAGTTTTGTAGTGTGTAATGGCAAATTTAGCGCCTGGTTTTTCACCAACAGAACGCATTTTCATAGCATTATCCTCGATCAGCCAGCTGCTAATCGTTCCTTCCATATTCTCCGGGCTCCCTTCTACCAGCGCAAAATAATGCTTCTCAGTCTCGTCCCATTTCTCTTTTAAAGAATCCATAGCATCTTCCGATTTTGCCAGAATAAGAACACCTGAGACCTCTTTATCAAGACGATGCACCACATATGTCCGGATTTTCCCTTTACTCATGTCTTTTAAAAACTCTGAGATGATCCTTTGAATATTTGTACTGCCGTCGATACTCGATGTAGCAATACCTGCAGGTTTATCAATAACTATTAAATTTTCGTCTTCATATAATACGGGAAAAGGCAGGTTCACTTTTGTGATAATTCCGGCTCGCAGACTGCAATCAACACTATCTCCCGGTTTCAATGGGTAAGAATGAAGTGTTACCCGTTTGTTGTTTACCCGGACGCTCCCGTTCTGCAGCATCTTTTTTATCCTGCTCCTTGGAGAATCGGAATACTGTTCAAATAGAAAGCCAAGTAGTTTCTGTGATTTCTTTATGTTTGTTTTCAAGCAGTTACATGTTGCATCTTCAACGGCTGAAGTTATTAAAAATTCAAATTCATAATCACATAGAATGCAAAGGTTTTTTGTGAAGAGCGCAATGCGGTGACTACATGATCTTAACTTTGTGTACTCTACGCCTTCTCTGCCTGCCGGCAATAGACTTCTTAATAATATTAAAAATAGCTTGCCCAGATTCCATACACAGACCAAAAAAAATCAATAAAATTGGGTTTCTGGACTTAAAAAGAATAAAAAACTGTATCTTTTGATTTGTTTAGGAAATTATAAGATTTAATAGAATTGCAAGATGAAAATAAAAGTAATAATTACCGGCGCAACCGGAATGGTTGGTGAGGGCGTTCTGCACGAAGCTCTTCTTCATGCAGATGTGGAAAGTGTCCTGGTAATTAACAGAAGGCCCTGCGGAATCATGCATCCTAAATTAACCGAAATAATCCATAATGATTTTTTTGATCTGTCTCCGGTTTCTGACAAGATGAAAGGTTACAATGCTTGTTTTTTTTGCCTGGGTGTTTCCTCAGTTGGCATGAAGGAAGATGAATATTTTTCTTTGACTTACAAGCTTACAATGAATATGGCTGAAATTCTTTCAGGGCTGAATCCTGAAATGACTTTTTGCTATGTTTCCGGGGCAGGAACTGACTCCACTGAAAAAGGGAGATTGAACTGGGCCCGGGTAAAAGGAAAAACAGAAAATGATCTGATGAAGCTTCCTTTCAAAAATGTGTTTGCGTTCAGACCAGGATTAATGTTACCCGAAAAAGAAGCAAAAAATATACATGGATATTACGCAATATTCAGAATTCTTTATCCTGCGCTTAGAGCTCTCTTCCCAAAATTTGTCACAACTTTAAAGGAGGTCGCCATTGCGATGATAAATTCAGTAAATTATGGTTATGATAAGCAAGTACTTGAAGTAAACGATATTGTTGAACTGGCAAAAAGTAAAAATTAAAATATTTCGTTATGGACCCATTATTATCATCGTCAAAACCCTCATTCTGGTCAGCTTTTGTAATAAAAACTAAAAAAGTTTTAAAGTGGTTATTGATTCTGATTGTAGTTATCGGCATCAGCTCCATTTACTGGAAATACTTCTATACATACAGTGAAGGTTACCGGGCCGGTTTATTGCAGAAGTTTTCTCACAAAGGTGCCATTTTCAAAACCTATGAGGGCGAAATAATATTAAGCAGTGTGTCCAGCAACAGGGATGTGACGCTTGCATCAGAAAAATTTCTTTTTACTGTCACGAACAAAACGCTGATGAGGCAGTTTGATACCCTACAGGGACTATCAGTAATCGTACATTACAGGCAGAAGAACGCGCCTGTATTCTGGCGCGGTGATTCGCCTTATCTTGTTGACAGTGTAAAGGTCAGAAGATAATAACTATTTCGTTATATTAATTAATCTTTAATAAACCCTCTGATGATTGCAGTGCCATTCAGAACTGTGGCAATGTCTTCATGTAGTGATATCTTACAGTTTGAATATATTCCGGTTAAGCAGTTTAGCTTTACCCAATCTAATTCTCCACATCTGAACTCACAGGTTTTTAGAAATATCAGAAATGTTTAACTTTGGCTAAATCTAAACTATTTAAACCTACTAATATTATTGATTGAATCTAAATATGAAAAAAATGAAAGTTAGTTTCAGAATGATCGCTGCAGTTGTTTTATTATCTGGTTTTTATCAAATGTCGGTTTGTCAGGTAACTGATGCTGAGAAAAACCTGCGAGCCCAACCGGCCGACTCTATCCAGGGATGGAAAACAGGAGGTGTGTTTGCTGTAAACCTTGCTCAGACTTCGCTTACCAACTGGGCAGCAGGAGGTCAGAATTCCTTTGCAGTAAACGGACTTCTCAGCACCTATGCCAATTATAAAAAGGGTAAATCTGTATGGGTCAATTCTCTTGACATGGGATATGGTCTTCTGAAACAGGGGAGTACCGGTTACCGGAAAACTGATGATAAATTCGACTTATTATCAAAATATGGCTACGAAGCTTTCAAAAACTTCTATTATGCAACCCTGTTAAATTTTAAGACACAAATGGCTCCCGGATATACTTATGATGATGCAGCGTCAACAAAAACCAAGATATCTGGTCTTTTTGCCCCGGCATATCTTTTAGCAGCTCTTGGATTCGATTACAAACCATCAGACCATTTCAGTGCATTTATTGCACCTCTTACAGGGAAAATTACTTTCGTTGAAGACAAACAGCTTTCTGATGCAGGAGATTTCGGGGTAAAACCGGGCCAAAAGTCATTAAGTGAATTCGGTGGATACCTTAGAGCTGTCTATACTAAAAATGATTTTAAAAAGGAGTTTCTTAAAAATGTTACATTTTCCAGCAAGGTTGACTTATTCACAAACTATTTTAAGAACCCCCAAAATGTTGTAGTAAACTGGGAAACACTATTAGCATTTAAAGTGAATAAATTCCTTTCTGCAAGTATCAATACCCAACTTGTATATGATGATAAGATAAAGGTTCCGGTAATCAGAAACGGAGAAGCTAAATCTATTGGATCTTTAATACAGTTTAAAGAAATACTTGGAGTGGGATTCGCATATACTTTTAAATCTTTTAATAAATAATAACTTAAACCTGAAATTATGAAACTAGTAGATGAATTTAAAGCCTTTGCAATGAAAGGCAATGTTGTTGACCTGGCAGTTGGTATCATTATAGGCGTCGCTTTTGGTAAAATTGTCTCTTCGATGGTAAGCGACATTATCATGCCGCCACTGGGATTGCTTATTGGAGGAGTAAACTTCACAGAGCTTAAAGTTGTTATGAAGGCTGCTGCTGAAACACATCCTGCTGTTACCTGGAATTATGGCAACTTTCTGCAGGCCTGTTTTGATTTTCTGGTTGTAGGCTTTTCAGTATTTCTTGTAATTAAGGCAATTGTTATAGCAAGGAGGAAAGAAGAAGCTGCACCTGCTGTACCTCCTCCTCCTACAAAAGAAGAAATTTTACTTACAGAGATCCGCGATTTGCTGAAAAAATAATTTGAATCTGTTCGATGGTTTTCACAACCACTGTTTTTCATAAAATGATACTCGTGGAGACGTTGCATGCAACGTCTCTATTTTTTTTATTTAATGTCAGCTTTTTTGCTTTTTATCAGATAAATTTACCTGGTCAAATTTAAATTACAGCTTGATGAAATTTAAAATATTATCTGCAGTTTTCCTGGCAATTGCGCTGTTCTCTGTTAAGTGCAAACAACCTCCTGTCACTGGTCTTTCAATATCACAGCTAAGATGCAATGGGCTGGAAAACCCGGCCGGGATAGATTTGATTCCCAATTTCAGCTGGATTCTTAAAGGTAGCCACCGCGGACAAAGTCAGACTGCTTACCAGATTATTGTGAGTTCCGACAGCGAAATGATTAATAACCATAAAGGTATAATGTGGAATTCGGGAAAGATTCTTTCCGGAGAATCTGCATGGATTCCATACAAGGGATTTCAGTTACAAAGTGATAAAGAATATTTCTTGCGCATCAGAGTGTGGGACGAAGATGATAAATCTTGTCAATGGAGCAAAACAGGAAAATTTGTAACCGGATTATTATCAAAACAAGATTGGGATAAGGCGAGATGGATAGGATATGAAGAAATACCTGATTCATTGCTGTTGGTTCCTGGAGTTCACGGTAATGGTGATAATCTGGGAAATATTGCCAAGAAAAGGACCACGGTACCCTGTTTCAGAAAAGATTTTTCAATTGACAAAAGGATTGCCAGAGCTTTCGTATTTGTCAGTGGGTTGGGACAATATGAATTATACATAAATGGAGACAAAATCGGTGATCATTTTTTAGCTCCCGGCTGGTCAGATTACAGAAAAACTTGTTATTACAATACTTTTGATATAACTCAGAATTTGAAGCGGGGGTTAAATACTATAGCCACTATTGTAGGAAACGGGTTCTATAATATTAACAGGGAACGTTACCGGAAACTTGTGATTGCTTTTGGAGCTCCTAAAATGATACTCAGACTCGAAATTCTTTTCAGCGACGGCTCCAAAAAGATAATTGTAAGCGATGACACCTGGAAAACATCACCATCCCCGATAACATTTTCAAGTATTTACGGAGGTGAAGATTACGATGCCAGGCTTGAACAGGATGGCTGGAATAAACCCGGATTTGCTGATAAATCCTGGGAAAAGGCTCTGCTTGTAAAAGACCCTGCCGGGACTCTCTGTCCTGAGACAGACTGGCCTGTGAAAGTTTCTGAAATTATCAATTATAAAAAAACCTCACGTCACAGGGACAGCATATATGTTTATGACTTTGGACAAAATGCTTCGGGGATAATAAAAATAAAAGTCCGGGGTGAAAAGGGTCAGAAAATCCGTTTTACTCCGGGAGAACTCATTGACGAAGATTCTCTCGTTACGCAACAGGCTACTGGTGCACCATATTATTTCACATATACATTAAATGGAAATAATGAAGAGATATGGATGCCGAAGTTTACTTACTATGGATTCAGGTATGTTCAGATGAATGGGGCTATCCCTTCAGGATATCTCAATCCTCATAATCTGCCTGTTGTGGAAAACATCCATTTCCTTCATACGAGAAATTCATCGCCTGAGATTGGTACATTTAAATGTTCAAATGAACTATTCAATAAAATATATGAATTAATTAAATGGTCAATAAAAAGCAACCTGGTTAGCGTGGCAACTGACTGCCCTCACCGCGAAAAACTTGGCTGGCTCGAGCAGACCCACCTGATGGGTAATTCGGTCAAATTTATTTATGATATTCATAATCTTTATAATAAAATTATTGACGATATGATCGAAGCACAGCTTCAAAGCGGGCTGATCCCCGATATTGCCCCGGAATATGTAGCCTTTGAAAGCGGATTCCGTGATTCTCCTGAATGGGGAAGTGCCTGTGTAATTCTGCCTTATGACATGTATCAATGGTACGGAGATACTACTGCAGTCAGAAAAGCATATCCCATGATGAAAAAATATGTTGAATATTTGAAAGGAATGTCCGATAAATATATTCTTACTCACGGCCTTGGCGACTGGTATGACTTAGGTCCGAAATCGCCCGGCGAAGCCCAGCTTACTCCTAAATCAGTTACAGCCACATCGATTTTCTTTTATGATGCCAAACTGCTCGGTGAGATGGCCCGGCTAACAGGTGAAAAAGAAGATGCAACTTTTTTTACCAATATGGCTTCAGAGATACGGAAAGCCTTCAACAATAAGTTTTTCAATCCTGTAACCAAAGTATATTCGACCGGCAGCCAGACGGCATATTCAATGCCACTATACTTTGGGATCGTTGATGACAAATACAAAAAAGATGTATTGAAAAACCTTATCAATTCAATAAATGAAAATGGGAAGGCGCTCACTGCCGGCGATATTGGATACAGATATCTTCTGAGAACTCTTGAGGAAGCGGGCCAGTCACAACTTATCTTCGAAATGAATTCAAAAACAGATGTTCCGGGTTATGGCTACCAGCTTTCCAGGGGAGCTACCTCACTTACCGAATCGTGGGCAGCGTTGAAATATGTTTCCAACAATCATATGATGCTTGGCCATCTTATGGAATGGTTTTACAGCGGAATAGGCGGAATAAAACAATCTACAGGCTCGGCTTCCTATAAAAAAATTATAATTTATCCTGGAGTTGTCGGAGATCTAAAATGGGCAGAAACAACTTATAAAACTATTTATGGCGATATAATCAGCAACTGGAAAATTGAGAAAAACAACATTATAATGAAAGTTAAAATCCCGGTGAATTGTACGGCGATCGTTTCGATCCCACAGACTAATCCAAATTATATTTTTGAAAACGAAATACTTATTAATCAGATTAAAACAGTAAAGATCCTCGAGGTTTCTTCCCATAGCACATTACTCGAAATTCCCTCAGGAGAGTATAACTTCAGAGCGCATTTTAAGAAATAAAATCAAAATGAAAAGAGTTTTTTCAATTTGTTCTGGATTTTTAATTATCTCAAATATTTGCTTTTCGCAGGTTAAACTTGAGATTGAAATAATTGATCTCAGGAATAACTTAGGAAACATTATGTTGCAGCTCTTTGATGGAAATGAAAACAAACCTCGTTGGAAAACCAACTGAAGGTTATGGATTTTCAAATAACGTTATACGAAAATTCGGCCCTTCCCCTTTTGATAAATGGCTTTTTGAAATCAATGAAGACAAAAAGATTGTTCTTAAACCAACGTACTAAGTTATAAGATAACCTTCTCCTTCTTTAAATTGAAATCCAATTGACAAGTGAGGTTATTTGCCCCTATCTTTCAGTCATTTCAGCATAAAAGAACGAATTTATACCACCTTCAGGGGGAAGACACAAAGCGGCAGGGGGCGTTCAAACGATTAGTACTTTGTGGTTAAAAGGATTTTATTAATGAAAAGGAAAATATTAATTTGCACCTCAAAAATGGGACAAAACAAATTTTTTCAAGTCTTTAGTTCAAATTCTGACATATTAACAAGAATAGTGAGAAATGACTGAAAGAAAATCCGCATTGATTATCGGAGCAGGAATAGGCGGCATTGCAACTGCAATATACCTTGCAAAAAACGGATATAACGTTTCAGTTTTTGAAAAGAATTCAACTGCAGGAGGAAGATGCGGACAGTTGATCCGTGAGGGACATCGTTTCGATCTCGGGGCCACAATGCTGATGATGCCCGCTACCTACAGTGAGATATTTGAATCACTTGGGATTCCCCTTTTCGAAAAAAATGAAATAAATCCTCTGAAAAACCTTTATAATATTTATTTCGATAATAATGATGTTTTAACATTTACAACTGATAAAGAAAAAATGCAGCTCCAGCATGAAAGGATCGAACCAGGAAGCTATGCAAAATCACAAAAATATGTCAAAGACGGTTATAAGATTTTTCAGATCGGAATGAATAAGCTGATCGGGCGCAATTTCGATAATATCTTTCAGTTTGCTAATTTCAGGAATATCGGTATGCTGATAAAGCTTAAAACATACATTTCAAATTGGAGGTATGTCAAAAAATTTTTCCGTGATACTCATCTGAGAATGGCCTATACTTTTCAGAATATCTATGTTGGCCAGAGCCCATTTGACTCACCTGCACTTTTCTCAATGGTTCCGGCTGCCGAGCTTACTGAAGGGTCTTTCTTTCCTAAAGGCGGAATGTATACTATAGTTGAGAACCTGGTATCGGAAGCTCATTCCTCCGGTGTCAGATTCCACTACAATAGACCCGTAAAAAAAATCAAAGTGACGGCAAAAAAGGCTGAAAGTATTATTCTTGAGGATGACACTGAAATTAATGCTGATATTATTGTTGCAAATGCTGATCTGCCATATGTCTATCGCAATTTGTTGCCTGATCGCAGAAAATCGGTAAGACTCGACAGAATGAAGTATTCGTGTTCTGCTATCTGTTACCATTGGGGGCTCGATAAAGTGTATCCTCAGCTGGAGCATCATAGTGTTTTTCTTTCAGACAGATTTCGTGAGGGCCTCGACCGGATCTTTGTAGACAAATCAGTTGGCGATTATCCCAGCTTCTATATTCACGCTCCGGTCAGAACTGATCCATCTGCCGCTCCTCCTGGGCATGATACACTTTCATTTATTGTAGGTGCAGGGCATGTAGACAGAAAGAAAAAACAGGATTGGGATCATCTGAAAAAGAAAACACGGATGGCTCTCATCCAAAGGCTTAAACAGATGGGACTCGAAGACATAGAAGAACACATTAAATTTGAAATTTGTTATACACCGGAAAACTGGGAACATGCCTGTAATATTTCAAGAGGCTCTGTATTCGGGAGTCTTGCTCATAATCTTATGCAGATGGGATACTTCCGTCCTCATAATCAGCATCGCCGATATAAAAACCTTTTCTTTGTCGGAGGCAGCACACATCCTGGAAACGGAATACCAAACGTGCTTTTGTCAGCTAAACTGACAGCAGAACGGATCCTCACTAAATAAGATTTTTGAAAACAACTGAATAATATCAATGGCTTCACAAAAACATATCTTTTTAGAAATTTTCAATTCAATTGATTTCGAACAGATCATAGATCATCCGAATATTCTTATTGCAGCAAATTTCTGGGAACCTGAAAGATATTGCGCTGCTAAAATATGTTATAAATTCATGAGGGCAATCGATGATCTCATCGATAATTATAAAGCAAAGAACAAACTTATTGAACCTCAGGAGAGGAAAGAATTTGTAACCAATGTAGAAGAGTGGCTGAAGATGATAATTATCTCAAAAGAATGCAATAGCCTTCAGAGGGAGCTTATTGAAACTGTGGAAAAATTCAGGATCCCTTTGTGGCCAATGGAAGTTTTTGCGAAATCAATGATCTATGATATAAACAACGATGGGTTCCCGACTCTTGATATTTTCCTCGATTATGCAGGTGGAGCATCTGTAGCTCCTGCATCTATCTTTGTCCATTTAAACGGACTTGAAAAAATCAACGGCGGGTACGAAAATCCTCCTTTTGATGTTAAATGGGCAGCCACTCCCTGCGCCATCTTCAGTTACCTGGTGCATATAATCAGGGACTTCCAAAAAGACCAGTTGAATAACCTCAGTTATTTTGCAGATGACCTGATTATCAGAAACCACCTAAGCCGGAAAGTTCTTCATGAATTTGCTAACGGAAAACCGGTAAATAAAAACTTCAGGAACCTTATAAAACAATATTATTCGCTGGCAGACGAATATCGCCTGAAGACATATGATATAATTAAGGAAATAAGGCCCTTGCTTGAACCCAGGTATCAATTAAGTCTTGATATTATTTTTGACTTATACCTGATGGTTTTTGAAAGGATTGACATTAAGAATGGGAAGTTCACCACTGAAGAACTAAACCCGACATCTGAAGAAACAAAGGACAGGGTTTATAACATAATTCTGAACTTTAAAAGCTGACCGGAGAGGCTGCGATGTGGCTGATTAAAGTAAAACCTGCGCAATCACTATGATTAGACTTGATTCTTTCGTGGAAAAGATAATTAAACCATATAAGTTCCGACGGAAGTTCTAAATTTTAGATGATTTTATGTGTCAAATTCTCACATTTCGTATCTTTAATAAGAGAATTATTCATCTTTGACAGGTTATGAGCAGAAGTATAATTATATTATCAGTTTTAGTTGCGTTATTGTCAGCCAGTTGTGCGTCACTCGGAAAACTATCGCGGCACGATTTTGAATCAGGTTTTTATAAGCTGAAAGTCCAGGGAACGGCTCCTTCAAGTGTCTATACAGAGGTCACAGCCGATTCAATTATTGTGTATCCGGTCGCTTCCGATGGGAAGAATAAATTTCCGGATACATCCACCTCCAACAGTGCCAGGATCAGCAGGATCAAAAAAGACAACTATTTCTACAAGAGCTCCTTTACGAATAATAGCATTGACATTGATCTCACATCAATAATATTTAAATCGAGGCATTCCAGGGATGATGTCCCAAATCAGTTTAGTGCAGATCTGGATATAGCAGTTTATGCAGGTTTCCGAAAAGACTTTTATAATATAGTATCTCCTGTTCATCCTTTCCAGGAAGATAAGTCTTTTATCAGACAGATTGGTTTTGATCTGGGTGTCTTCGCCGGTATAGGATCTTCTCCTGTCAATCCTACCGTAACTAACAATCTGGTCAGCCAGGAGTATGATGCAATGATTTTTCAGAAGGGTTTTGCCGGTTTTATTTCTATAAATAAAATTTCAGTAGGCCTGGCAGTAGGATTCGACAACCTTTTTGATAAAAGCAGGTCTTTATGGATTTATAATCAAAAACCTTACCTGGGCCTGATAATCAGTGTTTCAAGTTTTTAACCAAAACAGATATATTCAACAGTAAATATCATGAATCCAAATAAAATTATTGCGGCCCTTCCGGTAATCTTCTTTTTCTCAGGAAATATCTATGGTCAGATGACAGATCCATATTCTCCTGATTTTAAGAGTCCGAAAGAAATTAAAGGCATGAAGCTGGTTTGGAATGATGAATTTAATAACCAGGGGAAGCCCGACTCGGCCAGCTGGATCTATGAAAATGGATTTGTAAGGAATGAGGAATTACAATGGTATAAACCTGAGAATGCAAAATGTGCAAATGGATTATTGACCATTGAGGGAAGAAAAGAAAAGATTAAAAATCCCGATTTCGTTCCTGGAAGTACAAATTGGAAAACAAACAGGGAATATACAGTATATTCATCTGCCAGCATCCAGACACTAGGAAAGAGACAATGGCAGTTTGGAAGGTTTGAAATAAGGGCAAGAATTGATACTGCCTGTGGTGCCTGGCCTGCCATCTGGACGCTCGGGATTTCTAAGGAGTGGCCTTCAAACGGGGAAATTGACATAATGGAATTTTATCGGGTTAAAGGAGTTCCAACTTTACTTGCTAATTTTGCCTGGGGAACAGCACAGAAGTGGATCGCAAAGTGGAATGATCTGAAAAAACCTCTTTCCGACTTTACAGCGAAAGATCCTGACTGGACAAAAAAATTCCACATTTGGCGCATGGATTGGAACAAAGATACCATTAGTCTGTTTTTAGACGATCAGTTATTGAATTCCTGTTTACTGAATCAGATCCTTAATCCCGACGGATTCAATCCATTCCTTCAGCCCCATTTTCTTCTTTTAAATCTCGCACTTGGAAGAAACGGAGGTGATCCTTCAAAGACCAGTTTCCCAATAAAATATGAAGTTGACTACGTTAGAGTCTATCAGAAGAAATAAATCTTCAATTGTAAATAAGGTAACCTCCACCTTTTTTAGCCATGTCCGTGGCTAAATACAGCTATTGATCACTAAATTTTCAGAACATTCCTGCCAACTTCCTGTTTACATCGTAAAAAGCAGTTCTGATCTTAACAAACATAATAATTCTTAACTTTGCATTCCAATTGTAAACTAGCCGCATATGACAATAGAGACTCTGGTACCAATAAATGAAATGGATGGCCGACGACTCTATTATACTTTCATTGCGGGAGCCAGAAAGGTTATTGAACACCAGGTTGAGCTTAATAAAATTAATGTATTTCCTGTGAACGATGGCGACACCGGAACCAATCTGGCATCTACTATCAGGGCTGTAGTTGATTCAATCCATCCTCACCGCTCCTATAAGATAACAGCCGACAGGATTGCCGAAACCACACTTATTAATGCCAGGGGCAACTCGGGAATTATTTTTGCCCAGTTCATTTATGGAATGAGCACTGAAACAGGGAATTTTAAAACAATCACTATTAGACAATTTGCCGAAAGCATAAAAAATTCGGTGCGTTATATATATGAGGCTGTGGCAAACCCGGTGGAAGGGACCATGCTTACAGTGATCAAAGACTGGGCAAATTATATTTACGAAAACAGAAACAGGATAACTGATTTTAACCAGCTTTTTGTAAGTTCCCTGGATGTCCTGAATAAATCGCTTATAGCTACAAAATCAAAACTGGCCGTGCTGAAAAAAGCAAATGTCGTTGATGCCGGAGCAAGAGGTTTTGTGTTTTTTGTCGAAGGAATTATAGATTTTATTACGAATCGTAATCTTAAGGACCTGATCCAGGTAAGAGCGGAAACAGCAGTGTTTGAAAAAATCGAGGAGTCTATTCCGGTTAAGGTCGACTTCAGATTCTGCACGGAAGCCCTTATAAAGAACAGTTCAATCGATAATAAATCACTTTTGACGATTCTCGAGAGATATGGAAACTCAATCGTCGTTGCAGGCTCTGACAGGATGAGGCGTTTACATCTTCATACCAACAATCCGGCCGGACTTTTCAATGAACTCAGAAACACGGGGACTCTTGCATTCCAGAAAGCCGATGATATGATAAGGCAAAGTCAGGTTGTCAATAACAGAAAATGGAAGATAGCTTTAGTCACAGACTCAACCTGCGATCTTGCACAGGATATTATTGATAACTACCAGATAAACATGCTGCCGATTAATATAAATTTCGGCGAGAATCATTATCTCGATAAAGTCACCATTCAACCTGAACAATTTTATGCTCTGCTGAAGGAGAATAAAGACTATCCTAAATCCTCGCAGGTCAATGAAAAGAGCTTTACGAACCTTTATTCTCATCTCGCTTCACATTATGATTCAGTAATTGCTATCCATCTGAGCGAAAAGTTGAGCGGAACATTCAATAGCAGCCAGAAGGCTGCCCTTGCAATCAGCAAAGAATTCAACAAGCCGATAGCAGTAATAAATTCAAAAAATCTTTCAGGTGCCTTAGGTCTTGTCGTTTTACGGACTGCCCAGGCCATCGAAGCAGGCTATTCCCATGACCAGATCGTAAATATGGCTCAGAATTGGTCTGATCATGTTCGTATCTTTATAAGTGTCAAATCAATAAAATACCTTGTAAGAGGCGGCCGTGTTTCAGCAGTCAGAGGATTGATAGCCCGCATACTCAATATTAATCCTATTGTGTCTATTGATGAGTCAGGGAAACCAATAGTTTTTGACAAGACATTTAATCAAAAGGCAAACATGGAAAAAGTGATGGGATACATCACAAAAATCAATCAGAAAAACACAATATGGAATTATACTGTTCTTCATGCAAATAACCCTGATGCTGCACAATGGTACTCAGAGAAAATGGAAAGTCTGACTAATAAAAAGCCGGCATCCGTGGTGAATATTTCTCCTATCTTAGGCGCAAATGCAGGTATAGGAGCGGCAGCTGTGTCACTACTTTTTGATTAACTCTTATCCATGAGCTTTTCTAATATCTATTTTGAAGGTCTTTTGCTTATTATGATAATAATGACCCTCCTGTGGGTGGTAAGCATTATTGTTAAAAATGTAAGCATCGTCGATCTCTTTTGGGGATTAGGATTTGTTTTGACAGCGGGATTCTATTTTTTCAAAACTGAGGGATCTGATCTCAGAAAAATAATACTCATTCATCTTGTATCAATTTGGGGGATTCGTTTATCAGTATATCTTGCCTGGCGCAATATTGGTAAAGGAGAGGATTTCCGGTATAGACAATTCCGTAAGAATTATGGTGAGAAAAGATACTGGTGGATAAGCTTTTTTCATACATTTCTGCTTCAGGGAATTCTGATGTGGCTTATCTCAGCTCCTCTTTTAGGAGCACAATATTACGGACAAAATAAACCGTTAAGAGTTATCGATGTTATAGGTATTTTACTCTGGATTACAGGATTCTTTTTTGAAACTGCAGGTGATTATCAGCTAGCCCAGTTTAAAGCTGATGCCGGAAATAAGGGCAAAGTAATGGATAAAGGGTTGTGGCATTATACCCGCCATCCTAATTATTTTGGTGATTCAGCGGTATGGTGGGGTTATGGGATTTTATGTCTTGCTTCCGGAAGTTATTTTCCCTTATTGGGATCGCTTCTTATGACAGCTTTGATCATTAAAGTTTCCGGAGTTTCTCTTCTTGAGAAAAGCTTAAAAGAACAAAAACCTCAATACAAAGAGTACATCGAAAAAACAAGCGCCTTTCTGCCCTGGTTCCCGAAACAATCATGACCTTCTTTTTTGCACCTTCCTTCACCTAATCGAGCTTAAATCTTAGTAGTTCTCTGTCAACCCTCTGTGAAGCTCTGTGTAATGAAAAATTAAGAACTAGCACAACTTATCCCGCGAAGCGGGAGAGAGATACTGAGTTTGTACAGAATATCGCTGAGAAAATGCAATTGATTCTACTAGATCTAAGGTGCTGAACCTTAATTACCATTGAAGCTAAATGAATATCTTTATACGGTATTTCTTTAAAATCTGTTTCTATTCTGAAATCCTTAAAACAAAACATGTATGAAATTGGTTAAAAGGTATTTACTTCTCGCAACCATTATTAGTACATTATTCTCAGAAATAATAAGAGCTCAGGCTCTCCCGGAAAATTTTATAAATCCTCCGAGTGAATTCTCTGTAATGCCTTTCTGGTTTTGGAACGACACATTAAAAGATGATGAAATTGTAAGGCAGATAGCTGATTTTGAGGCACACGGCGTATATGGATTTGTCATTCACCCTCGGATAGGCTTGCCTGAAAATGTAAAGTGGCTGTCAACTGAAATGATACACTCAATGGATGTGGCTATTCGTGAAGCTTCCATAAGAAAGATGCATGTTATACTGTACGATGAAGGAATGTATCCTTCGGGTTCTTCAAGCGGACAGGTCGTTGCCCGAAACCCCGGTTATGCAGCTCGCGGATTGGCTAAAATCGATTTGAAACCCGGTGAAATACTCAATCTTACTGAAGGCAAAAATTTAATTACCCTAATAAACCGGCCAAATGGCGAGAGTGTTGCAATAGTTGACCAGCCATCAGGAGGCACAATAAGGGGTCTTCATTATCTTGGTGAAGGAAGCGTTCAGTTGAAGGAAGAGTCTCCACCCGCAGGCGACATCCTTAATCCGGATGCTGTGAAATGTTTCATTGAGCTTGTTTACGACCGTTATGCGAAAGAGTTTGGCAGGTACTTCGGGACAACTATAACAGGAATATTTACTGATGAGCCTTCCCCACTCGGACGCAGCAGTATCAGCGGAACTGTTCCCGGGAACATTTCGCTCCTGCCACAGATAAAACAGATACTTGGTTATGACATAACCCCATTCCTGGCAGATCTGTGGTATAATGATAATTCTGATTCAAAAAGACACCGCGCAGATTATAGCTATGCAGTTAATATCTGTCTGGCAGATAACTATTACAAACGGTTAAGCAATTGGTGCAAGGACCATGGAATTTCCCTTATGGGTCATCCGGCCGGTTCAATGGATATCGAAGATGAGCGCTATTTTCAGATCCCGGGACAGGACCTTGTATGGCGTTATGTTGAACCTGGACCTAAGGCCCTTACAGGGCAAAATTCAACTGTGGCAAAATGTGCCTCAAGCGCTATGGTTCACCTCGGTCAAAGGCGAAACTCAAATGAGCTTTATGGAGCCTATGGACATTCTCTTAGTTATGACGAAATGGTTTGGCTGGCCGACTGGTGTTTTGTAAGGGGACAGAATTTATTAATACCTCATGCATTTTTTTATTCAATCCGTGGACCAAGGTTTGATGAACGACCTCCCGATGTAGGACCGAACTCATCCTGGTGGAGCAAATATAAAGAATATGCCGATGCCTGCCGCCGGCTTAGCTGGCTTAATACAGATTCAAAGCAGGTGTGCCGGCTGGCAATACTTTGTGAATCTTTTTTTCTCCCTGATAAGTCTGCAAAAATCTGTTTTCAGCACCAGTGTGATTTTAATTACCTTGAGTTAAGCCACCTGTGGAAAGATGCAAAAATTGATTCAAACGGAGTCCATATTTCAGGAATGGATTATGACGCAATTATAATAGATAGTTTGTCAGAAATGGCACAAAAAGCGATTCCGTTTTTAAATATTCTTGCCAGGAATGGAAGGCTAATTATTAATAAGCATTCTGTTTTTTCTTCCCTTTTTAAAGGATCTCTTATATATGATACACCTGAAAATCTCATTTCTGAAATTGATAATAAAATATCTCGCGACTTTGACCTTGACCCGCCTTCAGATGATATCCGTTTCAGGCATATTGTAAAAGAGAATGATCATTATTATATTATTTTTAATGAAGATAGTGATAACGTATTAACTAAGATTAAAATAGCGCCAAAAGGGAAGCGTCAATTAATAAATCCAGCCACCGCTGAGGCTGTTGATTTAGACGTTGATGAAATGGTTTCATTCAAACCTCATGATTTAATAATAATCAGGGTAAAACAGTAATGTTCACTTATATCTGACTGTTTTTCTGCTTGTTGAAAGATTTAATCAAAAATAAAGTTGCATAACTAAAGTATTCGTTATATTTTTATAGCAGATTATTAATTCAATAATCAGGTTTTTAAATATGTTTTCAGAAAACTAGAAATACCATGAATAAATTAAAAAATATGAAAAGGAATGTTTTGGCATCCTTGTTTGTGACTTTCATTATTTTATTACCCGGATTGGCTCAGGAAAAACCTGATAATTCGAAGATTGATATTATGCTTATCAGGGCGGATTTTAAAAAAGCCATCGATACATGTGATCAGATTCTTTCTACAGATTCACTTAATTCTGAAATATATTACAAAAAGGGACTTGCATATCAGAGTCTTTTATCAGAAGATAAATCACTGGAGTGTTTTTTAAAGGCAGCTGCTATTTCACCAGATAACAACAACTACAATTTTACACTTGCAAAAAGTTTTTATAACAAAGGAAAGATTTCCCGTGCCAGACCGCTGCTCCTGAAGCTTTGCGCTTCCGACTCAACAAACTGGCCATACGCTTTTTATCTTACAAGCATATATATGCAGGAAGGAAAATATGATGAGTCCATAAAAATATATTACCGTTTCTATAAGCAGGATTACGACAATTATACATTAGCGGATAAAATCGGTTTCGCATACCTGAAAAAAGAAGAATTGGAGAATGCAAAGAGTATGTTTAACCGTTCGTTAACACTTAACCCGAAAAACTTGAATGCAATTAAAAACCTGGCATACATTTATGCCGGCACTACCAGTGCTGACACAGCACTGAGGTTATTGACAAAAGGCATAAGAATCGATTCCACTGACATGGATCTCTTTGCCCGGCGGGCCGCCATCAATTTTACTATATTTAATTATAATAAGGCTAAAGATGATTATCTGAAATTGATAAGTTCGGGCGATTCCTCTCTTCTCAATCTTAAGAGAGCCGGAATGGGGTTCGCAATTAATCATCAGCCAAAAGAAGCGGTAAAGTACTTCTTATTAGCTTATCATAAAGATACTGCCGATATCGAAGTATCGGGCAACCTTGCACAGAATTACATGCTGCTTAATGATCTGAAGAGCAGCGCTTATTATTACAGGAATGTGATAAAAATTTTAACTCCGGTAAGCGCTCAGTTAGGATTAAACTATCTCCTTCTCGCTGAAATATTAAAATCCGACAATCAATACGCGGTTGCAATTTCAGCTTATATTAAAAGTCAGGAATTCAGGTCAGATAATAATGTAATCATGATAATTGCAAATCTTTATGATGAAAAACTCAAAGATATCCCCAAAGCCATCCGCTATTATGAGTTGTATCTCAACAAAATAAAGAATTCAAAAGATAAGTACGATTCTGACTATTCTGATTCGATCAGAAAAAGGATTGAATCTTTGAAAGAAAAGAACCAGCCGGTAAAACATACATACTCAATCCAGAAGTCTAACTGAATCTCCGCGAGTGCATTGGCTTTGCCAAGCTCTCCGCCAAGTGGCGGATCGGTTCTTCGTTGCTTGCTGCTAGTCAGCGAGCATTAAGAATTTACNNGAGCTCCACTTCGTTCCGGTTCTTGTTAGCTTCCTGCTAAGAGCTTCAATTTAATATTGTCAGAGTTATTTCGGTAAGTCACAAGTCTTGGACTATATTTGCATTATAATCTTAACTTGTCTAATTTTATTATTGCTTAAAACGATAAAATGAAAACAACAGGGAAGTGGCTGGCTGGAATAATTCTGACACTTATCATAATCTATTCTGCCGGACCGAGGCCTTCAAAACCTGATTTCTCACTGCATGGGGCCAATCTTCCAGGCACTCTCACTGAGTTGGAGAGTAGCATTATCAAGAACGAAAAAGCAGTAAAGGGGATCAAACCCGATAACCAGGCAAGAATAGTATGGGCCGACTCTTCTAAAAAAGAAAAAACAAATATTGCCTTTCTTTATCTTCATGGCTTTTCGGCAAGTCAGGCTGAAGGTGATCCTGTACACAGGGATCTGGCTAAAAAATACAATGCTAACCTTTATCTTTCCAGGCTGGCTGAACATGGTATCGACAGGGGTGACAGCTCCATGATAAACCTTTCAGCCGGTGAGTTCGAAGCTTCTGCTAAGTATGCGCTCTCAATTGCTGAAAGATTAGGCGAGGAGATCGTAGTCATAGGGACTTCAGCCGGCGGGGCACTGGCACTCTTCTTGGCCTCCAGGCATCCTGAAATAAAAGCAATTGTACTTTATTCCCCGTGTGTAAAACTCTTCGATAGATCAGCCCTTATTCTTGACAAACCATGGGGCTTACAGATTGCAAGTCTGGTTTCGGGCGGGCGTGTAAAGAATTTTGAACCAGAAAGTAGTATTCATGCAAATTACTGGCAGCTTAGTTACCGGATTGAAGCTCTGGTAGCCCTTCAGAATCTTGTTTCAAATACTATGAAACCGGAAGTCTTCTCTAGAATAAAATGTCCTGTCTTTCTTCGTTATTACTACAAGAATGAAACAGAGCAGGACAATACTGTTTCAGTACCGGCAATGTTAAAGATGTTTGAGGAACTGGGCACTCCGGCAGTACTAAAGCAAAAGGTTGCTTTCCCCGGGGCGGGAGCACATGTGATTGCGTCGCATATCAGGTCAAAAGACTGGCAGGGTGTTGAAAGAGAGACAGATAAGTTTCTGTCCGATATTGTGAAGTTGTAGAACGAACCTAAGGATGAACACGGGAATAGCAAAAAGATGTCTTATTTATATGTCTTTGCTGGCAACTTTTGCACTAATTTTTTGTTGTTGCAAAAAACCAGACAAGCCGGTCATTCCATTAACGGATATTGACGGGAATACATATAAAACAGTAAAAATAGGTACCCAGACATGGATGGCTGAAAACCTGAAAACCACACGATTCAACAACGGAACATATATTCCTCTGATTAGCGATGCCGTGGCATGGGGGAATCTTACAACACCCGGTTTCTGCTGGTATAATAATGATTCTGTATCGTTCAAAGAAACCTATGGAGCATTATATAATGGCTATACCATAAATACCTGGAATATTTGTCCGGCCGGGTGGCATGTTCCTGAAAAGCAGGAGTGGCTGACTTTAAGGGATTTTCTGGGTGATTCGCTCACCGGAGGTGGAAAATTAAAAGAAACTGGTACGTCTCATTGGCTTTCTCCCAATACCGGGGCAGATAATAGCAGCGGATTTACAGCTTTGGGAGGAGGCATAAGATATTTTGAAGGTACATATGCTTCAATTTTATCTTTTACCAGTTTCTGGTCAGCTTCAGGTTTAAGTAATGATGACACATGGTATATCGGCCTATATTTCAATGATTCTGCTTTCATTACAGACCATAGAAATAAAAAACACGGATTTAGTGTCAGGTGCCTTAAAGATTAATAATTTTTTAACCCCCTTACATGGATCAACAAAAATTTTCACTGAAAGCCAGGTTTGGCAGTTTCAGATTTGCTCTGAATGGTATAGTATCTCTTCTTAAATACGAGCATAATTCCAGAATTCATCTTCTGGCTGCAGTGGTAGCAGTTTTCACTGGAATCTTTTTGAAGATCGATCATTACGAATGGTCATTGCTTGCAATTGTTATTGGTCTTGTTTTTCTTACAGAACTTTTAAATTCTTCCCTTGAATCACTGGCTGATATTATTGATCCCGAATGGAATGACCTTATTATGAAAGCAAAAGATTATTCTGCAGCTGCTGTGTTGATTTCTTCAATTATTGCGATAGTTGTTGGCGGTCTCATATTTATTCCAAAATTTGCAGACTTATTATAAAGCCTCATTTATGATAATCTGAAATGAAAAGAAGAGATTGGATAAGGAATACAACTATAGCTGGAACAGGTCTGCTTTTCAGCAGATATCTGAAATCGTCTGATAATATTAGCTTTAGCGCTTCATCTGAATTGATGAAGACAGACTTTGGAGCCGGTTTTAAATGGGGAGTGGCAGCAGCTTCCTATCAAACTGAGGGTGCCTGGAATCTTGATGGCAAAAGCGAATCAAACTGGGATCATTTCTCCCGGATCCATGGTAAAATTGAGAGAGGAGAAAATGCAGACGTAGCTTCAGATTTTTACCACAGATACGCTGAAGACATTGACCTTATTAAAGCAATGAACTTCAAGGTATTCCGGTTTTCCCTTTCATGGCCACGGATTCTTCCTGAAGGGACCTGTACCATAAACCAAAAAGGCATTGATTTCTATCACAGGGTTATAGATAAATGCATCTCTGCCGGTATCGAGCCATGGATTACACTCTATCACTGGGATATGCCGCAGGTGCTGGAAGCCCGGGGTGGTTGGGCAAACCGAGATATTATCAGCTGGTTTTCCGAATATGCCGACGTAGTAACCAGGGAATATGGTCCGAAAGTAAAAAACTGGATGGTAATGAATGAACAACTTTCATTTACGGGTGGTGGTTATATGGAAGGCATCTTTGCCCCTGGGAAAAAGAATCTGAATGCTTTTATGAAATCAGTTCACAATTCCGTGCTTTGCAATGCCGAAGGAGGGCGGATTATAAGGAAAAATGTGCCTGGAGCAAACATAGGGACTACTTTTGCAAATACCTGGGTAGAACCACTTGATCAGAAGAAAAAGAATATTGAAGCCGCTGCCCGCATGGATGCAATAATGAACCGGCTCTTTATTGAACCTTGCCTTGGTCTTGGATATCCTGAAGAAACCCTTCCAATCTTAAGGAAGCTTAAGGCTCTTTATGAGAAAGGCGATGAAACAAAAATGATATTTGATTTTGATTTTATCGGCGTGCAGTATTACTTCCGGACAGTCGCCAAAAAATCATTGATGCCCGGACTGAGGGCAAAAGAGGTCCTGGCGTCTAAAAGAGGAGTGCCTGCAAATGAAATGGAAGGGGAAATCTATCCTGAAGGTTTATACAATATACTCAAAAAATACAGCTCATATAATGGAATCAGGAATTTAATTGTAACTGAAAATGGAACTTGTGTTCCGGATAAGCTTGAAAACGGAAGAGTTCATGACAAAGAGAGGATAGAATATTTCAAAAATCATCTGGCTGCTGTACTTAAAGCAAAAAAGGAAGGCGCAAACGTGAATGGTTATTTTGTGTGGTCCCCTACTGATAATTTTGAGTGGGACAAAGGATTCAGGACACGCTTTGGACTTGTTTATATTGATTTCAAGACATTGGAAAGATATACTAAAGATTCCGGACTGTGGTTTAGGGAGTTTTTGAAAGATTAAGACTTAAGTATAAGTCATTCATTATAAAACTTACTAAAATTTAATCTCTGATCGTGGCATATTTTTTGCATCATTATCTGAAATAATTTATCTGAAAGGTTATGAAAACTTCAACATTAAATATAGGCAGAATCGTATTTATGATGGGATTCTTAATGATTTCCCTTTATAGCAATTCCCAGGATGTTAAATTGTCGAGAAAAGAACAAAAAGAGGCAAAAAAGGATAGAGAATTCTTCAATTTTCAGTCTCTGGATACGTTGCTTAAAAGTAAAAACTTTATCCTGTCAGCGGATTTTCTCGATAATCAATATGGAAACAGAACTCCGGTGTTGTCTGATATTAATTTCATTAAAGTAGATTCGACCGATGCAGTTCTGCAAACCGGATCAATGACTAATTTAGGAATGAACGGTGTCGGTGGAGCTACAGCTGAAGGAAGTATCAGAGGTTTCAAAATGGTTAAAAATCTTAAAAATCTGAGTTTCAATATCAGGTTTACGATTGTAACCGATATTGGGATTTATGACGTTTCAATGCTGATTTATTCCGACAGAAATGCCAGGGCGACTATTACTGGATTAACTCGCGGCGAATTAACATACGAAGGGCATATTAAACCAACTTATGGTTCGCATATTTATAAGGGCCATAACTCAATATAAAAGCCAAAAAAGGAATCAGCAAAACTGAAATATTAGATATGGAGTTCACCTTAGCTGGATAAACAAACTATTTTAGAACCATTTTGGTTGAAAATATTATATTTGCTATGTCACAAATTTCGATATGTGAAAACAAATATAAAGATCCCGGCATTCTTGCTTTCCGTTGTTTTAGGGCCTGTCATCTTTACCGGACTCATTCAAATAAATCAGGCAACTACGGCAGATGAAAAATTTGCGTCGTCGCTTATTTTGAGTAAGAGTATTCCTTTGCAGGAAAAAGTAAAATATCATTATGTCGGCATGGAAAAATGTGCTTCAGAATGTCATAATAATGAAAAAATGGGGTTTCAATATAATAGAATGAAAAATGGTCCCCATTCAAATGCTTTCAAAATTCTTAATTCCGGCAAAGGAGCAGTATACGCAAAAAAAGCCGGAATAAAAGAAAATCCACAGGAAAGTCAGGTCTGTTTAAAATGCCATGTTACCGGAGGAGGACTCGATTCATCATTTTTTGCTGCTACTTACAGGAAAGAAGAGGGAGTTACCTGTGAAGCCTGCCATAAAGGAGCTTACATTTCCAAGGCTTTTATCCCGAAAGCAGAAGACTGCTTGAAATGTCATAATGATTCTGTTCACAGGATATCTCATTTTAATTTCACAAGGAATATTGAAAAAATTTCCCATCCGAGACCAAAAGTTAATCCAAAAGAGACAAGGCTGTTACCCTTGACACATGGCAGAATGGTTCAGATGAGTTAATAAATGAAGTCCTTGACAAGAAAATATCCTAATTATTAAGCTTGATTTCTAAACAGGAAATTTTTAAGAATGGAGAGAAACCGTATTCATAAATTACCCAAAAAATATCTTCTGAAGATTAAATACTATTTTATTGTGTGGGGATTAGTTTCGCTCGGTTGCAATAGTATTGCCTGTCAGGCCGATCTGCAGATAGCGGATTCTCTTCCTACTCAACCCGCAATAATTTTACAATACCTTCAAAATAAACCTGATAGCCAAAATACGGCACCCGGTTTTTATAAAACTGACAGCATCTTCTCCTTTAGGTCCCGGAAAGGATATTTTCCCTCACTGCTAAAAGATTTTGAAGTGCAGATGACTTCACCTTTTAAACTAAGCGCGAAGCAATGGTTAATGACTGGTGCTGCCGTTGGTATCACAGTTGCATTATTCCATTTTGACGGCAAAATAGACGAATGGGCACGTGTTCAGAAACAGGATCATAAATGGGTAAATAAATCTTCTCCCGTTATTACTAACTTTGGTGGTAATTGGGGTGTTTATTCAGTTTTAGCAACAGGAATTATAAGTGTTGTTTGTAAAAATGAAAAGGGGGTTCAGACAAGTTTACTGGCGACACAGGCCATGATCACATCAGGTGTATGGGTTAACATTATAAAAGTTCTTACAGGCAGAGAGAGACCTCTTGCAGACTATACTTTCAGCAAAACAAAAGGAGGTGAATGGTACGGACCGTTTGCCGTATGGGATCAGGACGTGGCTACCCGGAAACCTGTTTCAGCCTTTGATGCTTTCCCTTCGGGCCATACAGCTACTGCATTTTCAATAGCTACTGTATTTGCAACTCAATATAAGGATATTAAAGCAATCCCAGTGATTTGCTATTCAACAGCAACATTAGTCGGAATATCAAGATTAACCGAGCATGAACATTGGGCTTCAGATGTGTTCGTCGGAGGTATTATGGGATATCTTTGTGGAAAACAAGTTGTGAATCAGTATAATAAGACACATCCTGGGTCGGATAAATCATTGCCTCAAAAGTCAAAAAACAAAACACAACTTACTTTTGTTCAGAATGGAAATCAGTTCGGTTTCTGCCTGAAATGGTAGAATCAAGCTAAACAGAACCATGGAATATTCGTTTCTGAAAGGTCTTATTGTTAATTTTAATTAACAATCCTATTAATGTTATTTAACATTCCTTTCAAGCTATCCTCATTTTCTTTTCATTCTTTTGCACAGTCAATTAGCACCAATTTTTTAGTTTGAATTATCTTACAAAGTTTTGTACATTATGAAATCATCTAGCTTGAGACCTTTTATTTTTATTTTAGCAATTCAACTTATCTTTTGTAGTTCTATAAATGCTCAGACAAAAACAAATACAACAATCTCCGGTAAGGTATTTGATAAATCCACCAACGGACCACTTGAATACGCTACAATCACTCTAATAAGCAAACAGTCGGGAAAAGTTATAACAGGAACAGTTGCCGATACTAAAGGTGTATTTGGCATTTCCAATGTTCCTGTTGACACTTATATGATAAAAGTCGAGTTTATTGGTTATGAAAAGATGACAAAGGACAATATCAGCATAACAAATGATAAGCGTTCAGTTAATTTGGGAACCATTTCTCTTTCTCCTTCTATGACGTCCCTGCAAAGTGTGACGATAGTTGGCGATAAGCCTGTAGTAGAAAACAAAATTGATAAAATCGTTTACAATGTATCAAATGACATTACGTCTCAGGGCGGAGCAGCTATTGATGTACTAAAGAAAGTACCACAGGTTACAGTCGATATAGACGGAAATGTTGAATTACAGGGTAATTCCAATATCCGGTTTCTGATCAACGGCAAACCATCCAGCGTTTTTGGCAATAGTCTGGCCGATGCTCTTGCATCTATTCCTGCCAGTCAGATTAAAAGTGTGGAAGCTATAACTAATCCCGGAGCAAAATACGATTCACAGGGAACAGGTGGAATCATCAATATTATTCTCTTTGACAACAAGATGCAGGGAGTAAATGGTAATATCAACCTGGCAGCCGGTTCCAGGCTTGAAAATGGTTCTCTGAATCTGAATATGCGTCATAATAACTTCGGGGTCAACGCTTTTTTTAGCGGAAACGCTGCTTTAAAATCTGCTATGCCCTATTCACAAAACCGATTTGCGAAAGATACCGTCGCTAAAACAATTACTAACATGGTGCAAACAAGTCGCAACGAATTTGTAAGAAACGGCTTTCGTTCCGGTGTCGGATTTGACTGGAATATTACAAAAAATGATATCATAACAGGTTCTCTTGGGTATAATCATTTTGGCAACAGTAGTCAGGGGATCACAAACCAGGAACAACTTACAACGGATTATTCATCAAACCCGGTTTCAGATATATTTACTCTGCGTAATTCAGACAGTCGCTCCAGAATCGGATCTGTAGACTATAGCCTGGACTACAAAAAAAAGTTTAAAAATGAAGGACAGGAATTGGATATCGCATATAATGCAAGCAATGGAAGACCCAATAGCAACTACATTCAATCACAAACATACGAAGGGCAGACAGTCCCGTTCTCAGGGTCAGCAAGCACTAATCCTGGAACAGATGATGAAATGAACTTATCTATCGATTATACTCATCCTGTGACTAAAAACTTCTTAATAGAGACAGGCGCAAAGATGGTAAACGAAAATATTAACAGCATTGCCAATGTCAGCACTTTCGACCCTACCCTAAACCAGTATATAGGTGATTCGAACCAATCATATGACCTTAAATATACGATGAAAGTGTACGCAGGATATCTTTCAACTAACTTTAAAATCATGAACTGGCTGAATGTTAAGGCCGGTGCAAGATATGAACAAACTGAAACCAAAATAGATTTCCCGAATACCTCCATACCTGCATATGGAACCTTTGTGCCTTCCGTAGTCTTGTCTCATGATTTCAGCAAGACCCAGACCCTGAAACTGGCCTACAGCAAACGTATTGAGCGTCCGGAGTACAGGGAACTTAATCCATTCGTTAATCTGAGTGACCCTTATAACATTTCAACAGGTAATCCAATGTTGAAACCAGAGATAGGCAATAATTTTGAATTAGGCTATAGCAGCACATTTAAAAAGGGAGGAAATATTTACATCTCATTAATAGAACGAATAAACACTCAGGATGTAAAACAGGTGACAACCTTTTATCCAACCTACCTGATTGGTGATTCAACCTATACTAACGTATCCGTATCGAACAACCAGAATATCGGAAGGGAGTACAATTCAGGAATAAGTATTTCAGGTTCATATCCTTTAACAACCAAATTAAACATTCGTGGAAATCTTATGGTTTCTCAGCGCTATACAATAAGCGATGTTGGAATAGGCAACCAATCAACAGGAGTCAGGGCCAGGTTAAACCTTAATGTAACCTATCAGCTCAATAAAGATCTGGTGTTTGAATTATTTGGTTTCTACAGTTCACCCTCACAAAATATACAGGGAAAAAATCCGCAGTTTTTCATTTACACTTTTGCTTTGAGGAAATTGTTCTGGGACAAAAAAGCCAGCTTTGGATTTACGGCAACAAATCCTTTCAGCGAATATGTAAGACAAGTGTCAACAATATCCACAGAAGGCTATACATCTACAAATATCAGGATGATGCCATTAAGATCTTTCGGTATTAGTTTTATGTACAAGTTTGGCCACCTGGAATTCAGCAAGTCCAAGGAAGAGGATAATGGCAATTACATGAACGATACCTCCTCAAGAGCTAATTAATCAGAAGAATAACTCTACGGATTTTAAACTGATTCATATTAAAAAAAATTATACTATTGAACAACTGTCTTAATTTTAATGTTTAAGTAGTTTCGATTCTATTGTTTGATTGAAGCTCTTCGCAGCAAGCAACGGAGAATGCGCTCGCGGGAATTCAAAATGTGAAACTTAAAAAATTAAGATTATGAAAGCAATAAAAGTATTTTCATCAGTTGTTCTTTTGATGCTTTGTATGGTATCATTTAGTCAGAGCACTACAACCTCTCCCAAAACCAGTGTTTAGTATGTTCAGGATCCACACACAGCGGAACAATGCCTTAAAACATTGGATGATATGAAAGGCAAAGGTGATGCATTTTTGTCGAAGTTTGAATTTGGAAGATGTCAGGCGACCATAGTGCCTATGCATTCCTGACAGGAAAATCTGAAGACGATGTCAGGCAAATGTTGCCAAAAGATGAACAGGCATCAGCAAATATTCAGAAGGTAGA
Source organism: Bacteroidales bacterium (assembly GCA_003157015.1). Taxonomy (GTDB): domain Bacteria; phylum Bacteroidota; class Bacteroidia; order Bacteroidales; family VadinHA17; genus LD21. The sequence continues at coordinate 4,284 of PMIJ01000078.1, read as the reverse complement.
CAAATTTACCAGTGAACAGATCGAAAAGTTACATAAAGGAAAAATGTAATTAAACAGTATCGGCGATCTGGATAATTAAAATTAAAGAGTTGTTTCTAAAACAGAAACAACTCTTTTTTATTCCTGCCCGCATATAACTAGTGAAATGATGCAATATCTCCACAACAATGTGGCATTCTGATATTTATAGCAAAATAACCTATCATCCTTCTTCTGTGGTTTCATATTTATGACACCTTCTGAATGTGAGTTGAAATTTACCCTCCAGACTATGGGATAGGGAATGATCATTAACTTATCTCAAATGCATTAATGCAGGCTAAATGAACAGAATTTCAAAATTGCCGAAAGGAAAATTCACTGGTCAACAAAATATCTTTACCAAATATAACTGTCTGTTGCTGAAAATAGTATAAATTTGGTATAATGAATTTAAGAAACATCACCTGACGAGTAATACATGAATAACCGTTACCTGAGTTTTCTGATAATTTTGGTTTTTAGAGTTATTCTTTCATGTAGCTGCGCCTGTTCATCTCCAGTCCTTCGACTGGCAATGATTATCAACCAACCCGTCAGTGCAAAATATATTGGAACTCAGGATACAATTTCTAAGGTAAAAGAAACTGCCGTTCTAAAATCTTCTGAAACATTCAGTTCTGATATGGTGATTCAGGTTGGTGCATTCCTTCGCGAATCAAATGCTTCATCATTGAGAGAAAGGCTATCTGATCTGTTGAACAAAACCGTGATTATAGAACCTGCTGACGGTTATTTTAAAGTGCGGATAACCGGGTTCACCAGTTTTGAGGACATGGAAAAACTTCTTCCGACACTTGGATTGCTGGGAATTAAAAATATATGGATATTTAGCCCTAAGAAAATAGAAAATATTAATTCTCAGAATGTTGTTCAGAAAGATACATCTATAAAAACAGAAAGCGATAAAATCAATTTGTCTCCCGTTGCGGAAGGAAAACCAGTTTTGGCCGAAACTACAATTAATCTGCAGGTTGGAATTTTCCATAGCCGATCAGAGGCGCTGCGCGCACAAAGAAGAATAAACTCGAAGCTTAATCTTCCTGTTGAGATCGTAAAAGAATGGGAATATTATATTGTATTTATAACAGGATTCAAAACAAGGGAAGAGATCTTTAAATATTACCCTAAACTTGCAGCTTTGGGATATCCTGACAGCTTCATGGTTGATAACAATAAAAGTAAGGGTAAGAATAAATAAGAGGCATTTCAGTATGACCTTTGTTGTATTGCTGATCTGCACAGCACGTTGCATCACCGGCAACAGAAAAATCATGAGCTATAAATCAGTTGATGGATTTTTATCTGAACAATTAATATTCCAATCAATCGTTTATATCTTTGCGGCGTAGACTTATCAGGTAAAATTGAGCCAAATTTAATTCAATATGAAAAACGCTTTTAAACTCTCAGGGATAATAATATTATGCCTTTCAATTCTTCTTATAAACTCTTGCAAGAAAAAGAATCCTACTCCTCCTGTCGTTACAACCAGTGCTGTATCTGCAATAACTCAGACCACTGCAATCTGTGGAGGAGATGTTACAAGTGAAGGCACAGACACTGTTATAGTTAGTGGAGTATGCTGGAATACAACCGTAAATCCTGTGATCAATGACAGCCATACAACTGACGGTTTATCGACAGGAAGTTTCGTCAGTAACATTACAGGTCTGTCAGCCTATACTGCATATCATGTTAGGGCCTATGCCACTAATAGTGCGGGAACAGGTTATGGAAATGATTTATCATTCACTACACCTCCAACAAGTTTATCAGTTACCGATATAGACCTCAACCTTTACAACACAGTAACCATTGGTGCCCAAATATGGATGGTGGAGAATCTCAGAACAACCAAATACAATGATAATACACCAATACCTCTGGTTGCAGATATTAGTACCTGGTCTTCATTGGTAACCCCTGGCTTTTCCTGGTATAATAATGACGAAGCAAGTTACAAGCTTAGCTATGGCGCACTTTATAACTGGTTTGCTGTAGATTCTTCGAATAATGGAGGTAAAAATGTATGCCCCGTCGGATGGCACGTACCTACTTTATTAGAATGGACTACGTTAACAACTTACCTTGGAGGCGATCTGGTTGCCGGAGGTAAATTAAAAGAAACCGGGACAACCATTTGGACAAGCCCAAATAAAAGTGCTACTAATGAAACCGGTTTCTCAGCTCTTCCGGGTGGCAGTCGTGACCTGGCTGGCACATACGTCGGAATTGGCAGCTACGGTATATGGTGGTCACGGACGGAAGAGGATTCTACCTTCGCGTGGAGAAGTTATATGGATTGCAATGTCGGAAGTGTAGTGAGGGGAGGAGGTTACAAGCCCGGAGGCTTTTCTGTTCGTTGCCTTAAGGATAATTGAATCAGATAATCAGCAGGTAAGGCAATCCATTCAATTAAAATCAGAAATTATTGTCATTTTACCTGTGTCGATATTGATGAAGCATTGAATTTCCAATCCATCTATCTGAAGAGTATGTTTTTAAAATGGGTCACCATTGATAAAATTGTATTTTCTTTGCCTGGAATATTCCTGAAGCAAATGATTCCTTTGAAGTGTGAGAAGTTCATAAAAATAGTAAGATTCTCTTCCAGCAAATTAAAGGATACAAAGATAAATAACCAATCAGATTCACTTGATTTGATTAATTAATATACAGTTGATTCGAATGCGAATATAAATCAACTCGTTGCCGACAAGTATTCTACCTTTTAGTTTTAATCAGATTATCGTAAAACAATAAAAGAAATAATTTATTTTGTATAATAATCATTAATCTTTTTAGTTTATGTTCCATAATATTTAAAATGATGACCCGGGAAGATTTAAAGCGAACAAAACAAAATAAAAACCTAACAGGCAGATAACCCTATTAAATTTAATTAACATGACTATGAAAAACAGAATTTGGATCTCCGCATTATCCTTAATGGGAATTGTTTTAATTCTTCTTAATAGTTGCAAGAAAACTGGCGATTCAACTATCACTGTGGCTGATAAAGACGGAAATATTTATAAAGCCGTAACCATAGGCACACAGGTCTGGATGGCCGAAAACCTGAAAACTACCAAATACCTTAACGGTGATTTAATTGGGACAACCTCTCAACCAACTTCAAACATAAGTGGTGAAAGTAATCCTGAATACCAGTGGGCCTTTGGTGAAAATGAAAGTAATGTTGCCACCTATGGCCTATTATATACCTGGTATGCTGCGACAGATACACGTAATGTCTGCCCTGCCGGATGGCATATTCCTACTAATGTGGAGTTTACGACACTTATGACATATTTGGGAGGTGATACCATTGCTGGCCGCAAACTAAAAGAAGCCGGAACAACTCACTGGGCCAGCCCAAATACCGGTGCAACCAATGAAACCGGTTTTACTGCTCTTCCGGGAGGCTACCATGGATATGAAGGATCATTCAACTTTATGGGTTATACAGGTTACTGGTGGTCATCTACAGAGGTTGATGCCAATAATGCATGGTATCGCGGATTATATTACAATGGCAGTTATGATCACAATCTAAGCAACAGTAAGATGGTTGGTTTTGCTGTTCGCTGTATAAAAGGTAATTTACCTGGGAAATAGCTTTCAGGTAACTCCTTTTCTCTCCACATGTTTAATCTATCCATCCCGGCTAATTCCCTGTTGGATGCCATTCATAAGATATAAAACGAAAAAAACCGGCGCTATGTCCGGTTTTTCTTATCTGATACTTACCACCATCTTCTGAATACTCTTCCAAACCTGCGGTCGAAACTCACTGTTTTACCTGTGAGATTGTTTGTAATTGTTACAAGAGTGAAATGTTTGTGGGCAGGGTCCATCTTGAATGTTACTTCATAAGAATCGGTGCCGACAACGTATGTTATTATTCCGGCTGAGACTACCAGGCTGCCTTTATAATCGGTTATAGTAAGAGGTGAAGTAATTGTCTTTGTGTAGGTATTGTTCTCTTCGTTAATACCCATAACCGTACCGGTATATGTTATTGTATCGGATGATGCAACATGTCTGAACCAAAAGTGCAGAAGATCCCCTGGTTTATAAATAACATTTCTGAAGTGGGAAACTGCTGTACGTACTTTGTTAACATTACGGGTAAATTTAAGAGTATCTGTTTTACCTGTTGTAACTACTGCCCATCTCGTGGCAGCAGTGATGGCATCGGTAACAGAAAATCTGACTGACAGCAATCCTGTAAATTTGACA
>PMIJ01000161.1 GCA_003157015.1 Bacteroidales bacterium | reverse complement strand
AACAAACATACGAGTACCACAGAGCCCCGATAACCATAAGAACCATCCTGCTCCTTAGTGGTATTTTAATTTATTTAACCACAAAGGGACACAAAGTAAAATAGAGGGATAATGACCTTTTAAATTTATTTCAATAAATATTTAGGACAGTTAATCTTTATTTCTTAGCCACAGGTATATAGAAGTCTTCTTTTTTAAGGTTGCATTTTTTAGCTACTGCCTTGCTATAAGCCAGCCTCCCGGCATTCTGATTCCGTGAATCTGAGCCAAAGGTAAATTTCAAGCCCTGAGCCTTTGCCATGTTTATAAATTTGTCATGTGGCGTATGGGCCATATCGTTTATCTCAATGGCAATATTCCTTTTTTTTGCTGCCGTAATTATCTGCTGCATTCTTGCTTCAGTCCATAATGTATAATAGTCACGGGCTATGCAAACCGGAAGAAAGAGGGGCCAGCCAAAAATATTGATTGGCTGAGTGTTGAGAACTTCCATGGCATATGCCATGTAACGCTTCATAAACTCTTCAGTATCCTCCACATAAGTATCAAATTGCCATATTGACAAGGTTTCTCCGTTACCCATTGGTACTCTTTGCGGGTCCATTAATACATAATCTATTTGTGATAAAAGTTCCGGAGAAAAGCGTTTAGTCCATTCCAGATCGATTGGTTGCAAACCAATGTAAACAGGGTATTTTCGTAGTTTATCGATGTATTTTTTTAAGTCGGCATCGTTGCTGATAGCCCAGTCTGCAGGATGGTCCAATATTCCGAATTTAACATTTCTTGCTCTGGCAATTTCCATCATCCTGTCTATTGTATAATCATTTGTCAGATGGACATGTAAATCCATCAGTGGGAAATCAAATTCTTCCGTTGCCTTTTCATTGGCTAAGTATGGTGACATAAGCACCACACCGCCAGCGAGACCGGCATTCTTAATAAAAGTACGACGTTCCATTTTAATTAGTTTTGGTTGATATAAATGATAAGTCAATTTGTTTAAGACAAGTATAAGTTAATTATTAAAGCCTGATCTAAATTTATTTTTTGTCATCATGTTAATTATGAGTTCACTATGTGAGTCTATAAATTTAGAAAAATTATAGCAATTATTTATTGTTTTATCGGCTTATAATTTATTATTAATGTTCTTTTCTGGTCCTGGATTTATGGAAGGGGATGAAATCGATTAACTACAAGGTACACAATCCCGATTACTCGGGATGTACAAAGGTTACAAAGGAGAAATGCATAATATATACTTCGAGAAAGCCTATTCGTTTTGAGTGGGCAATAATGGCTTGTCCTTATAAAATTATTTTTAATGAATTCAGCATACTTAGACTGCTGAACACTTTTTGACTGCAGAGAGATCTGCAGCGCACCGAGAAAGAGATAAAGAGAAAATCAGGTGAATCTCTTCTCAGTCTTTTATCGGTTCCTGGTAAATTCCGAATATATTTCCAGCCGGATCGCTGAATCGGGCAGTTATTTCCGGAGCATCAACCCCGATGGGCTGGATTAATTTGCCTCCACTGGTAATAATTGTCTTAACTGTTGATACGACGCTGTCAACCATAACATAAATTAAAATACCAACTTCAGTTGACGGACTTCTACCGGTAACCCAGGTACCACTTACCTCATTTATTGTATCGTCGAATGCCAGCTTACCATCACTTCGTTCGCGGATATGCCAGCCAAAGACCTTTTTGTAGAAAGATGCCGAAAGGAATACATCAGTTGCGGGAATTTCGAGGTAGCATATTTTACCGTTTTTTACTGTCGGGTGGATAATGTTTTCCATTTTATTACCAGTTATTTGTCATTAAATTCTAATTTAAAAGCTTTCCGTTTAAGGTTTTCAATGTTGGGAGTAGCTTATTGTTTCACGCCTATGTTGGGTAATTTCAAAGTCTTACTATATAACAAAAATGTGACAGGATTGTTATTCAGATATTTAGATTTTTGCAAAGTTTACGATATCTCAGTACTTTCCAATTTTTGCCAGAGCGCTGTCAATTTCGATAAACATACCTGAAACCCTGTCGACAACCCATCCGCGATAATTATCTTTGATTAAAAATAAGGTTTTACGAACTTGTTTCGGATCTCTTGATGCCCTGTCAAAAATGATTTTACCAACTTCATCTTCAATCTTTCCTATCCTGTCCTGATCTCCGTAAACCCGTGTGAGAATTGAAACAGACTCAATGTCAATCTTTGACATGATATTATTGTTTTTAGCAATTGTCCACGCAGCATTTTCGAGGTACCTATATTGGATACCTTCCGGGGCAATTACGTCCAGATGAAATTCGTCATTATAAACAAGTTTCTTCTGAATCTTTTTATCTGTTAACGCTGAATCAATTTTTGCGAAAACCTTCAAATTATAATCCTGCATTTCCACAAGCGCCTTTTTGTTACGACGAAGTTCATCTGCAACACTTTTAAGAATGGTTTTTGTATTTTCTTTTTCGTGTATTTTGCCGATATATTCGGTAACGCCCAGGGCCAGCAAAACACTAAAAATAATTAAGAAAGACTCTCCGAGGTATTCCTTCCAGTTCCTTATAGGATAAACATATGTTTTGTTCTCCAGAAAGTCAGATTTTCCCCGGGCATGTTTTTTCCTGACAGTTGATTCTTTTTTCATTGTTTAATTCTTTTCCGATCAATAATTAAATTGCAGCTATTAAATACTATAACCCAAACCGGTTTCAAATAGTTCTGAGAAGGGCTGGTTAAAAAAACTTAATCTATTCTCCGTTCGCAGGCAAGTCAGCCAAATATCTGACTTATTGAATAGTAATATTTTTAGTTGTCTGAATGTTACCGAGCCAGATCCGTCCACTGTCCTGAAGCAGCTCCTCTTTCTTTATCTGAAACTCCAAACCCGGGTATACAAAAAATGCATTATATCCACCCGGATCAATTGGAGTAGTGATTATATAGTTAATTGTGAAGTGCCGGGATTCTCCTGATTTTATAATTGAAAGCCATTCTATTTTCCAGCCGTTCCAGGGCGTAGGAGTCTCAAATCCAATATTGCTTGAAAAGACAGTATTAAAATTCAGATTATATATTATCAGACCATTGGTAAAATAATGAAAGAGGTTAGGACCGGTTTTATCAGGATCGATGATTAACAGATCAGACAAATCGGGAGTTTCCAGTGCCGGCTCACAGGCAGAAAGGATTATGAAAATTACACTGACAGGTAGAAAGTACTTCTTCATTCTATTTTGAGATTGCCATGCCTACAAAAGAATCAGCTGTTCCATAATAGAGAAACCATTTCTCATGAAAATAGACCAGCCCCTCAGAAAATGTTGTTCCTGATTTATACTGACCGGAAAGTTCATGAGGCAGGGTTGGTTTCAATAAACAGGTATCTGAACGTGAAATAATTTTCCCGGGATCATTAATGTCAAATACCACTTTGCCGACGGAATATGTTCCTTTTGGTACCTTTACTTCGGCATCCGCTCCTTCAGAGTTTTTCCCGTTATAGAATAGCACTATTCCTTCGTCGGTGATAAGCGCAGGTGGTCCGCATTCAGTCAGCATGCTTTCGAACTTGCTTTTTCGCGGACTGACAACTGCTTTAAGTTCACTGTTTTCATTCAGCGTTGGGTACCAGTCTGTCAGATTATCTGACCAGGCAAGATTGACAAAATTCTCTCCCCAGTACATTCCGTATTTCCCGTTAATTTTTGCTCAAATAATATGGTTTCCGACCTTTTTAGTTATTATAGAACCCGATTTAGACCATATGTCAAGAAATTTTCCATCATAAGCTTTTGCAAAGGCCGGTCCTTTCTTTTCCCAGTGTGTCAGATCTTTCGAAACTGCAATGCTTAACCTTGCAACTCTATAATTCCATGATGTATAAGCAAGCACATACAGACTGTCTTCCGTCTGAACTATCCTGGGATCCTCACAGCCTCCCGGCCAGTCGTATTGAATAAACCTGCTGCTGTCGGGATATAAAACAGGAGTCGGATATTTTGTAAAATGAATACCGTCTCCGCTATATGCCAGCCCGATCCTGGAAGTTCGTCCTCCGAGGATTGCTGCCGGATTATCTTCACTTCTGTATAATAAAAAAACTTTATTGTCCTTCACAATAGCAGCAGGGTTAAACACATCTGCTCTCTGCCATCTTACAGTTTCATTTTTTATCGGGTCAGTAAAGGTGAAAGATGAATCGGCACTCAAAACGGGGTTTTCGGCAGGTTTATAGAAAGTCTTAAAATCCCATTTTACAGATGGATGATAGCCGCAACCGGTTATCATTAAAATGAAAAACGAATAAATGAATCTCCTCTTCATAATTATTTACTTGTTATTTTTAATGTTTTCAGGTGTGTTCATCCAGTAATTATGACTGCCGGAATATTTTGATATACAATTTTTTTCCAGGGGCAAATATTCCATGTAGCAACTATCAGTTAAAGGCAAATGTTTATTATACTCCTGAACAAAAAGCTCCCGGAACTGGTAGAGTTCTAAAGATTTTCGTTTATCCATAATATTCCCGTTCCTGTCTTTGACATTTTGCACAAGGACCTTTAATGAGTCTGTTAGTCCCTTAATATTGTCATCTTTCAGCCGCAGATATATGGTATTCCCGACAACCTGGATATGATTGATCTTTACCTCTTTGTTACCGGATGTTAATTCAAAGTTCGTTTTTCTGGATGCAGATACCGGATCAGGAAAGTTGTTAAATTTAAGTATCACAGTTGCCTTCAGATTACTAGTAGTATCAAGATATGATTCCAGTACTCTAAAGTAGGAGTTGTCTCCAGGGTCTTCTACCTCGAAGAAATTATTGAAAGATATATATTTCAGACACATTAATGAATCAACTGAATTATCATAACCATATTCCACATCTATACTGAACATCTTTTTTGAAGCTTCTCTTCCGGTCTTGTAAAAGCATGTATACTCAAGTTTATGAATGGAATAGTCTCTGGGCTGAATATAAATGGCACCTGCAGCATAAAGCGAGTCACCGGTTATCAGTCGTTTGCCTTCAAATGCGATCTTATAGAGCATCAGATTATTATCGAAGATTTTCACAGGATCAGAAAACTTGTGATTAAAGATAAAATCCTTTGAAAAGGTCTCAATAAAGGAGAAAGATCGTACATTGAAATTCCGGATGGCATCGTGAACCATTAAAATGAAAAGCTCATTGCCAAACTGATCACCGAGATATGCACCAGGGATTGATTTATTTGGGTTTTCCGATTCGGATGATTTATTCATTACGTAGTATGGAGATATATTCATCGTGGGGAAGTCATTATTTTTCCTGAAATTGAGCAAGCGGTATTTATCTGAAACGGATTCTGTCATAAACCCGTTGTCGAGCGTCTGAATAATTGCCTCATTTAGATTTATATAATTATTATCTCTTTTCTGATAATCCCTGTAATATGCGATATAATTAAATGGTTTAACGGGGTAATTATCTATTATTCTTCTGATCGCTCTCCTGATAATTGCGAGAGAGTATAGTTTTTTTTGTTTGGCAACTACTCTGACTTCGCCAATTCCATAGACCACAGGAATCAGAAGTACCCTGTTTACAGTGAGCTCATTTAAATCCTGATAAGCCAATGAGCTTTGTTTATACCCGATGCATGTTATAATTAAGCTGTCATTCCGGAAATCAACATTGCGTGCTATCTTAAAGTCGCCTTCAGCATTTGCATAAACGCCTAGCAGATTGTATTTAAGCTTAATTGTTGCAAATGGAACGGGCTCATGTGTTGTTGAGTTAATAACTTTACCGTCGAAGTAATCGGCTGACTGAGGGAGAAGATTAACCCAATTTGCCTCCCAGATTAACAAAAGGGAAATTAAGAGGAATCTGATATGAGTAACCATTTAATGTCAGGTTAATTGCAACACAATAAAGGTAATAAATCCGGAATAAATTAAGAATAAAAATCTGTATACTATTTGCTAAAGCTGAAAATTCAGCATTATTATATACGAGACCCTGACAGCGGTTCCACGTTGTTTCCCCGGGGTCCATTTCGGAGAAGACATGACAGCTTTTAACGCTTCATCGTTTATTAACGGGTCGACTCCCTTAACTACTTTCCCGTTTGTCACGGAACCATCTTTCTCTACAATAAATGTAACATAGACTCTACCCTGGATCCCGTTAATGGTTGCCACTTCAGGATATTTAGTCTTTTTCTGAACCCATTCACGAAACTTGTTGATATCGCCTCCCCTGAACTTCGGCATTTCATCAACAGCAGAGTACAATCCGTTACCACCGGTTCCATTTTCCCCTCCACCACTGCCACCTCCTTCTGAAACAGCACCTGTCCCTTTCCCTGAGCCATTAATTGTCTCCTGACCGGTCAATGCCCCGGGTGGAAAAAACGGTCAAATTGAC